>WRMR01000455.1 GCA_009776995.1 Planctomycetaceae bacterium
TTCATCTCTGCTGGATGTGGCGGGAAACACCCGCCTGCGAGACGAATCATCTCATGTGTTATGCCCGGTCAAAAAATCTGCGCGACTGGGAAATGGCCGACGGCACACCGCAGCCGTTGCCGATCACCCGCACAAACAGCCAAATCATTGATCCGGTTCCGTCCGGCGGCGGCATTCTCAATCCCTGCCAAAGAATCGGTTTTGACTCCGATGGGCGGGTGATCGTTTCCTATTCAAAATACGATGACGCGGGGAACTTTCAACTGATGAACGCCCGGCTCGAAGACGATCAATTCAAAATTTATCAGACCAGCAACTGGGACTACCGCTGGGAATTTCAGGGCGGTGGCAGTATCCCGATGGAAATCTCGTTTGGCCAGGTGGAAATCGACCACAACGGCAACCTGACGCAATCCTACAGTCACATCAAGTCCGGCAACGGACGCTGGCGGCTTGATCCGGTGACACTCAAACCGCTGGGACAGGCACCACCTCCGACGCGAATGCCAGGCGAGGTGAACAAAAACGAGTCAAGCTTTTCAGGCCACCAGCGGCGGTCGGCTTCCGATTCGGGCGAGACCGGCGAACCGGGCGTGATTTACGTGATGTGTTGGGAAACTCTGCCCGTCAACCGCGACCGGGCCAGAGAAGGTGAAATTCCACCACCCTCAACATTGCGGATTTTCAAACTCTCACCGAAACCAAAGCCGGAATGAAGTGAGACGCAATAACGGAATTTTTTTGTATTCACCATGAAGAAGCGAAGGAAGGTGCTCCGATATACTGTCCCACGCCAATAAATGATGTTTCAAGCAGGGCAACAGCCCGGAACGATAAGTGACCGGTTCAACGGTACTGCCCCAGAAAAACCTGTCGCTTACGATCCGGTTTGCTGTTTTAAAGCGGCACTTTCTTGCCGATGAATTGCCGGCGAAAGCCCAACGGAAATCACGGAATTCGTGTCTGCATACTGAGACCCTCAAACCGTACTTCGTTTGTTACGGGGTTGAAATAGATTCGCTCACCGGAAGCACGTTTTGTTGTCAGTGCGTTCAAGTTGGCCCCTTCGTAAAGCTCAACTCCGGTGTATTGATTTCCCTCCAGCGTGAGCAGGTTTTTTCCCTGTTCAAACTTGATCTTGTCCGCGTTGGCGATGTAATAGCGGTTGTCATACGTCATTTCAATGAGCGTGTTGCCGTCCGCTTTCAGATCAACAGTTTTACTGCCGCCCAGTTGGAGTTGCGTGATTTCAAGTTTATTGCATTCGAGCAACATGCCGTTTGCCACGATATTTCGCGTGTTGTTGGTATTGATGACATCCCGAAACGACCCGGACGGACACAGCATCGTCACAACGCGGTCATAAAACGTGACCTGGCCTGTATTGTAATTTCCTTCGACCGAACCGTTGAAATTGCACTGCATGAATTTCAGCCCCTTGCCGAACAACCCCGACGCCGTTGACGCGGTCGTACCGGTTGCCGGCGTACTGCGAACAGAGGTGTTCCCTGTTCCGCTTGACAACAGACTGCTTGATCTGTCACCGTTATCCTGAAAGATCGCCGAGACATAACCAGGACCGAGACCTTTGAATGCGCCGGTGATCGGGAAGATTTCCACCGCCGTCAGGCGGATGCACTCATGCGTCAACTGACCCCCGTTGTTTTCAGCAAACGTGTCGCGTTCCAGATCAATGTTCCCGCGAATGACGACTCGTTCCGGTTCGATGTCGTTGGTGTTGTCTTTCTCGAAAAACCGGAACGGTTTGGTCAGATGGACTTCAACACGTTCGCTCTTGTTGATGGCCATCATCGAAAAGTTGACATTGACATCCTTGATGAATGAGAGTATTTTGCCGTCGAAATCCATACTGCCGGCCCAACCAATGATGATCGCCTGATTCGCAGCGGTTGTGTTGCCCGGCGATGTGAACAGCTTGCTGAAACTGCCGCTCTCGCTCCTGCCGGTCGCGGTGCCGGCGGCCTGTTGCAAGATGCGCAATTCGCCCCGGCCATCGACAAAAAACCGGTTGTTTGCGCGGTCAACATTGATATTGCTGCTGACCAGGTTGATGCCTCGTCCACGAAACACGGCATAAGCCGTGTTGTCGCCGAGAATCGTGACACTCAGTTGCTCCGAGTACGGATCAATGATACGCGCCGTCTGACCGGAAATGTGAATCGATTCCTCTCCGGCCACGGACGTTTTTTCGTCCAGCTTGACGTTTTTCATCAGGAGAATCTGCTCGACCGCCATTTCACCACCGACAACCGCAGCCTGAACTTCCACCTCATCGGCGCGAACGGTGAATGAGGATTTGCTTCCGTCGCTGCTTTTGCCGAAAAATGACAATTGCGACAGGTTGCTTTGGGAAGTTGTGGTGGCGGCACTCGTTTGACTTCTCAACTGCGGGCCGGGATAACGGCTGACCGACCGTGTTGTCTGGGCCGCCATGTCTGGCTGATGAAACCAGATTTTCAGATCGTTGGTCAGTATTTCGCCGCTGTCCGTTTTGAGGATGACATTCTTTCGTACCTGGATGACCTTGGGATCGACGTCAAAATTTCCGCCCGTACCTGCGATGGTTGATGCCGGCCTTGTTCCGCCAGACATGCTTTTCGACATATCACACGAGATGAGGATTTCATCACCGGAGACCGTTCCAATGTCAGCCAGTTCCACCTGGGGCTTTCCGAGGATTTGAATTTGCGTCAGGTTCGGGTCGTCTTTGTCCGGCAAAACCTTGAGCCCATCGTTCCAGGTCAGCTTGAATGGTTTTCCTCCATCGGTTCCGGTTGTGCCTTCCAGCGTTCCGCCACCAGGCATATCGAGTTTGCCGGGACCGTCGTTGCCGTCAGGAGCGTAATACAGTGCCTTACCCTTGATCTTGAACCGGTCGTACAACACGGACATTTCATCGCTCCTGGGCATGGAGAGTTCCTTGCGCACCAGGTCGAGCACCATCTCCTTGCCGATGGCCTGAAACCCCTTGTTTTCCGGCGAACGGACATTCACCGGCGAACCGGCATCGCCAAGTGCTCTGACACGAAGTGGTGACAACGAACCGAAACCGGCAAGCGGATGATCGTCGGCATTCGGTTTTTGCAAATCTTCCTTCTGTCCGAACGTGACGGTCAGCTCCCGGCAATTGAGCTGATCGGACGCACCTTGTGGATTGGTCCGTATCACGTTGACTTGATCGCGGAACGTCAAAAGCCATTGTCCCAAGGCGACGGGATCGGCGTCAAAATCAACGACTCCATTGCATCGGACGAGAACCTCGGATTGATTTGGTGTTGGCGACGGCCGCACCGCTGATGACGCACCCGACAAAGGTGTCGAAATCCCAGGTGTCGTCGGTGTGACTGGCGACGTGGTTGGCGGTGATGTGGGACGTAATTCGAACATATTGCTCTGGGATGTCGCCTGGGGATAGGATGCAACATGGCGAAGCGGCATCGCCGCGCGATCTGTATCTGAAGAATAATTCAACGCATCACTTTCGACATAGAGACGCAATTCGCCCAGTTTTCGCAATTCGATTCGCTTGACCGTGTTGGGCATTTCGCCTTTTTTCGACTCGTCGGTATTCGCTAACTGGATCGTCAAACCATAACCGTGGCCGCTGTTCGGACCGAATTGAAAATCCACCCGTTGTTGCGTCCGAATCCCGTTGAAGTTGAAAAACACGTCGCTGGTGACCAGCTCAATATCGTCCGACGGACCTGGGTCTTTCATCTGGCTGCGGATTGTAACGACGCCGTTCAATTGACCGCTTCTCAGTTGCAGACGGCTCGAAAAGATATTGCCATCGATATCGAGCAGAGCATAATTTGTCGCTTCGAGGACGACAGCCTGGCGATATTTTTCTTCGGGGGTGAGTTCCTTATGATTGTTCGGAAACCACAGCACGATACAGGGACTGACACGCAACTGGGTAC
>WRMR01000456.1 GCA_009776995.1 Planctomycetaceae bacterium
TTCGCGGGTTGCTGGCAATGGTGCCGAATGTGTTTCCCTGTGTGATTGTTTTCGGATTACTGGGACTTTGCGGCATTCCTATCGATATGGGATCGATGATGACGGCAAGCGTCGCACTGGGCATTTCGGTTGACGGCACGCTGCATTTATTAACCTGGGTCAGTGCAGCCTTGCGTCGGGGAATGACCCGAAAGGAGGCAGTGCTTTATGCGATTCAGCGTTGCAGTACCGCCCTGACACAAACGATGGTGATTTGCGGAGTAGGAATGCTGGTCTTCGGACTGAGCGATTTCGTGCCGGTATCGCGTTTTGCCGTGCTGTTGTGTTCCATTCTCATTATTTCACTCATCGGAGCCATCGTTGCCCTGCCTGCTATCCTATTCAGTCCGCTCGGCAGATTCTTTGAAAGCAGTGAGAAGGATAAAGAAAAGACGTGGATACTCTAACGATCCTCTCCATGACCATCTCGCAGAATCACCGCCTCGCAATGACCGGTCAAGCCGTCGGCAGTAACCTTGGCAGAAAGGAAACCCGTTTGAGTGCGCTCTGATGCCGCTCGGATCGACCACTGTATTGATTGTTCCTTGCCCGGCGCGAGGGTAACATCTTGAACCAACTCCGGCATGATCTGGAACGAAGAAACATCGTCCGGTTCGATTTCCACGCGAAACTTGCAAGCATGGTCGAAATGGTTGGTAATGATCACTTTGATCGAGATCGATTCTCCCTCCGGGAGCGTCGCAACAAACGGATCGAATCGGCACCATGCATGATCAATTCCGAAATTGATTTCCGGGACAGCAAGGAGGTCGGCAAGCAGTTTCATCCTTTCCCGTAGGGCACGTTCGATGTAATCAAGTCGGGCAGCATCCAATTCAAATGGCGGATCAACATGGGCATTCACAAGCAAAGGAGAAGGTTCAAGCGAGCGAATCTTTTCGAGACAATAGAGATAACCTTTTCCCTCTTTCAGCAAATTCCGGTTCCAGGCACAGTAATCGTCAATGCCGGTGGGCGTAAACGAGTCGCCGATAAAAAAGATGGGACGTTCGGTTCCCTTTCGTACTAAAAGAGCGTTATGGTAGAGCGTTTGACCGGGAAAATCGAAGAACGTGAATTCGAATTCGTGCCATCTCATCGTTTCACCATCTTTTTTGCGAACAATGGGAACCGTGATGTTCTGGATGCAAGGCATCCGATAGGCACCAGGACGTTCCAGTATGTCGGCAAGAGGTTCGACACCATACACCGGGGCAGAAAAATACTCAGCAACCTTGGGAACACCGGCATTGTGATCGTGATGGTAGTGCGTTACAAACATTCCATCCACCGTCTTAAAGTCGCCGTTTGCATGCATGTTAATAATTCGATCCGCAACGTCATTGCCGCTGACATCCATCACAAAGACATTTCCTGTCTCGGAGCGGATCATTCGGGTTGTTGAAAACCCTATCAGCCAATCGGGATTTTCATGTTTTTTTGCTTCCGGCATTCGGTCGAGTTTTGCCGGGTCGAAATCGTCCCCGAGAATTGCCAATGCGCTGGCATTCATTCGCTTTTCGCCAAAGTACCACCAAAGGGCGGACGTGCTCAAATAGTTCCGATAGACGGCACGCAACCGCTTGATGAGCGTGTCGATGGACTGTTCTGGGTTTTCAATCTTTTGCCCCAGATGGGTTATGAGAGTGTTCGGTTTGAGAGCACGGATTTTTTCAAGGCTGGCAATCAGTTTTGGAGCGCGAGCCATGAAACCGTGATAGGGACCGATGTCGGCTTCGGGGAAATTGTCCTGCAAATCGTAGAGGTTTGCGATTTTCCCGTCGGCGTGGATTAAATTGCCTGTCATCACAAGCACACTTTCATCATTCCCGTTACCTCGCCAATAGGAGACGGAATTCCGACTCATGCCGGGCGTTTCCAGAACGTGAAAGAGTTGTTCGATGACATCTCCCTCTTTGACTCCTCGAATTTCTACATGGGGTTGGGCAATCGATGTAAAGGGGCGGTTGGTTTGCGCACAGGATTCCTCGTTGAACCGTCCCCTAGCGATATAATCGTTCCAAAAAGCACCTTGCGGATCGACAAGGAATTGTTTTTCCCGTTCGCCGACCACCACGAATTTGATGCGCTCGTCGGCATTCTTCACAGCGTCTCGATGTGCGTCTGTCAGATACAAGACGGTCAATTCCGAACCGCTCGTCATGTTTTCTTGGGCAAGTCCCGAGGAAACGACACACAATCCGACGAACAATGTCAACAGGTTTATTTTTTTCATGGTACTCCTAAATCTGTTAGCGGGTAAAAAAATTGCACTTTTTTTGGTTTTCAAAAACAGCAAACACTGACACTTGACGAAAGTCTAATCATCAATCTCATACGGCGACCGTTTGGGGCGGGAGACCCAGCGGTTGGCTTGTTCGTCGCCGATGAATGCTGTTTTGTCAGCATCCCATTTCAGCGCACGATTCAACCTATATGCAATGCAGCCCAGTTGACAACTTGTTGCCGTAACCGCTCCATAGAAGTAGTCCTGGAATGGACGAAGCCGATGGCGGACACTGTAGGCAAAATCTCCATGCAAATCTCTAGCATTGCCGTTGTACCGGCGAACATCAACATGATGCAATGGCTTGACACGATGACGATCCTGTTGATTATGCCTGAATCGAAAACCCTGTTGACCATGTCTGAATGTATCTTCTGTCCCAACAATCGTAACATCATCATAATCGCCGCGGACATGGTGAACCTTGATTCCGCCGGGGAAAATGAAGGTCAGGTTGTTGCTCGGATTTCCTTCGCAGCCGGGCGGAAGAATTTCTATCGGTTCCAGATGGTCGATTCCAATCGCGTATTGAATCCCGCCGAGTTTATGAGCCCCCCAGTCAGCGAGTCCTCCGTTGCAGTAGTCGATACAGCCGCGCCAGCCGCCCGGACTGCACCGTTCCTCGTGGTAGGGAGACCACGGAGCCGGTCCGAGCCAGCGATCCCAATCCAGTCCTTCGGGAATCGGCTGTTCGGGCAAATAAATATCTCCCGATGGACCGCCGCACTCAAAAAATGCTTCCTTGACTTCGCCAATAGCACCGCTTTGTATGACAGGTGCCATATAGCCGTAGTCTCCCATCACACGTTGCGACCCGCTGGTGCAAACACGATTGTATTTTCTGGCAGCCGCAACGATTTGTCGGCTTTCGGCAGGGGTCAATGTCAGCGGCTTTTCGCAGAAAACATCCTTACCGGCTTTACATGCCTCGATGGACATTTTGGCGTGCCAATGAGTGGGAGTGGAAATTGCAACGGCATCGATGTCTTTCCGTTCCAGTATGTCTTCGTACCTGGAATAGCCGACGCAGTTGGAGTTATTATAGACCCTATTAACGCGGCTCACGCCTTGATCTTGCAGCCATTTTTTGCAATCGCAGACGGCAACTGTCCGATAGTCTTCTCTAAGAAATCCGTCGAGAATTTCTCCTCCTCTGATTCCGTATCCGATCATACCCATGACGATTTTATCGTTGGGCGCGATGGTTCCTTCACGTCCGAGAATGCGGGATGGCAGGAAGAGCGGTGCGGCTGCCAGGGCACCGGCGGCAAGGAATCGCCGCCGACTCATTTGTATTTTCTGTTGCGTCATAGAATCCATTTGTGGGAAAACCCGGCTCCGTAACCCAAACCTGGGCTTATTATAGCATGAGAGGATGATATTGTGAACGTAGCTCAGCAGCACAGCAGCAAGGTTGCGGGTAGGCGGGTACGTCAATCCGTCGACAAGTTCCAAAAATTAGGAAAGATGGACAAAACAGAAAAATGTTCTCAAAATCAAGAAGGTTAAAATTTCAGGTATTGTTAATTTGGCATAGTTTTTTTCTTTCTGTTTGTCATTCCGGCGCAAGCCGGAATCCAGACGAGTGGCTTGCGACCTGTCTCTCTGGATT
>WRMR01000457.1 GCA_009776995.1 Planctomycetaceae bacterium
GGCCCTGAACAGAGGACAAAAAAATTCAAAAAAAAATCAAATAATTTTAAAAACCAAAAAGGAATTAACCCGGGGGAAGGCTTTTATTTTTGCCCCCCCCCCCCCATCTTAACAAGATTCTTTTTCATACTGTTTTCCTTTCACCAAAATAATGGTTAAATCACCACTTGCGTGGTTGAAAAATCAAGCAACCATTCACAACAAGCAAATGATCACGTTCCGGGTTTTTGTACTTCAAATGTTTGTTCGTTCTTCCCCTCCGTCACTTGAATCTCAAGAGGCGTTTTCGACGAATCTCCGTATTTGGGATCGACAAAATTGGTGACAATATATGCTTTATCCCTCATCTCTAGGGAAACATTTTGCCCTTGGATGTCTTCATCCTTGACGGCGGGATTTCTTTCGCGGGTCTGTTTGACGACCATGACTTTGTATTTCCCTGCGGGGACGCCTTCATACGTTGCCTGGACCATCATGACCGCAACGCCTTTTTCATCGGTCTTGCCGGAAGCTGACAACGAATCGTATTGCGTGGGCTTGAAAAGAACCGACGCTCCTGCCAGAGGAGCACCGTCCTGCATGACAGTAATTGTGCAAGGATGGAGTGCGGGGAAACCTTTGGGAACGTCTTTCGCACAACCGAATGCAAAAAGCAAAAGCGATAGCCCAAGGAACATCCAAGCTGTTTTATGTGTTGTTTTCATCGCAAATCCTGAATATCGGGTGCATTATGATGGAATATAATACTGTCAATACTGTATTGAACATTTCAAATTTCAACAAGAAATCAATCCATTTCTTAACGCCAATTCGTTGAATAGACAATTGGACAGCCCTAACGTTTCCCAATATAAATGCTTTTTTGCGAAAATACAAGGGCTAATGTCTATCAAATTCTTGTTTTTGCAAAAAAAGCTGTCTAGTCATTTAAATCCCATGAAAACTTATGGTTGTATCAGTTCACTTAAATTTTGGCATAACCCGCTATGCGTCAATGAGTTGGAAACAAGAATGACCCTATCTTTGTGTGGTATTACCGCAGACAAATATCGCCGGCTTCCGTTGGGGGTAATAGAAACCTTCTCCCATTCGGGGCAAACTGATTTTATGCTTCGGGACAAATTGACTTCAAGCTGCATAGTCATTATAATTGAGTGGAGATCATGAGTGTCCTTAGTGGGACGGTATTCAAAATTTTCAAAAGACCCCTTGTATATGTCAGAAGTTTTTTCCAATCGGAATAAGAAACCTGTTCACAGTTGTATTTTCGATTACGTTCAGAAATTGATTTTTTCCGGTGAATATGATTCCAAACGCAAATTGCCGACCGACCATCAATTGATGCGCCAATTCGGTGTTTCCCGCGCCACCGTGGTCAAGGCCATGCGCGATCTTGAACATCGCGGTTTGGTGGACCGGCGGCCGGGAATTGGTTCATTTGCCAAACTGAATGCTCATCCGCATCATACGCTCTTCTCAGTTCTCATCGCCGGACTTGGCGATACGGAATTTTTTGAGCCGATATGCGCCGCCATTGCACTGTCATGCCATAAGAACAATCACGGGCTTCTTTGGGGGGATTTAACCGACATCCACAAGAAAAAACTGACAGAACAATCCTGCCAGACCATTGTCCGGGGACTCGTCGCTAAAAAAGTCTCCGGTGTGTTTTTTGTGCCGGATGAACTTGATGATGAAAATGAAAACAACGATTCCAACCAAATGCTCGTCGATGCGATTTCGAATGCCGGAATCAAGATTGTTCTCATTGACCGCGATATTTGCACGTTCCCTTCTTCCGGTCCCCATGACGTCGTCGGTATCGACAATTTCCGTGCCGGGTTCGATCAGACCAATCATTTGATTCAGAATGGTTGCCGCCGTATCCTCTACTTGACGCGTCCCGGAATTCTTTCGACGAAAACGGCTCGTATCGCGGGTTATTGCCATGCCATGGAACAAGCCGGACTCGAACGGGGACAGCGATGGATTTGTCAGGGAAATGTCAGAGACGCCCTGTTGATTGATGAAATATTAAGCCACAAGCCTGATGGGATTGCCTGCTTTCACGATCCGATTGCGGCGGAATTGATTCAGTCTCTTTTATTGCGAAATATTGCCATCCCCCGGCAAATCAAAATCATCGGTCTTGATGACGTCAAATATTCCCAATTGATCCAGGTGCCGCTGACGACCATCCGGCAACCGTGTCGGGATATCGGAATTCAGGCGACGAATTTGATGATTGAACGAATCCATGGGGTATCCCTCCCTCCGCGGCATGTTTTCATGCCAACGGAACTGATTGTCCGTGATTCAACAAGCCTCCAAACCTGATACAGCTTTGCCTGATGGACAACGGCTCCCATGATTCATGTTCAAAGAACTCCTGAATATGCCAAACAAAAAGAAAATCAAACTTGTCGTGCTGGACGGTCTGGCACTGAATCCCGGCGATTTGAAATGGGACCGCCTGGAGGCCATCGGCGAGCTTGAGGTTTATCCCGCAACGCCGGAGGAAGAAATCCCCATCCGTGCGGCGGGAGCGTTGGCGGTTTTCACTAACAAGACGGTGTTGCGGCGCGAAACGCTGGCGCAGATGCCCGATCTGAAATACATCGGTGTGCAGGCAACGGGGTTCAATGTCGTCGATATTGTGGCAGCGCGGGACTTGGGGATCACCGTGACCAACGTTCCGGGATACAGCACCGAGTCGGTCGCCCAGTTGACGATGGCCCATATTCTCAATCTGTCATTTCACCTGAGTACGCACATTCAATCCGTCCGGCACGGCGAATGGTCAGCCTGTAGCGACTTCTGTTACCGTCTGACTCCGATGGTCGAACTGGCGGGCAAAACGCTCGGCATCATCGGCTTTGGCGAAATCGGCCGCGCAACCGCCCGTATGGCCCAGGCGTTCGGGATGCAGGTGATCGCTTATACTCCCAGCCGTTGCAAAACAACAGAAAATTCCGACCCGCCTTGCGACCGCGAAGTATTCGATCCCATGCGGCAGGAAGTTGCGTTCGTCGATCTCGACACGCTGACGTCGGAAAGCGACATCGTTTCGCTGCATTGCCCTTTGACTGAAACAAATCGCGGACTGCTGTCGCGGGAACGCATCGCCCGAATGAAGCCAACCGCGTTTGTCATCAACACCGCCCGGGGACCGCTCATCGACGAAGCGGCATTGGCCGACGCCCTCAACGAAGGACGCATCGCCGGAGCGGGGCTGGATGTTCTCTCGCAGGAACCGCCGCCGGAATCCAACCCGCTTTTGACAGTGAGGAATTGCTACATCTCGCCGCACAGTGCCTGGGGTACGATGGAAGCCCGTTTGCGTCTCATGGTGCAAGTGGCCGCGAATTTGCAAGCATTCCTCGACGGCAAACCGATCAATGTGATTGCGTCAGCGACGGGTAAATAGGCCGAAACGTTTTTGTTTGACCGGTCACTTACGCTCCCGGTTGCTATTCCTGTGATTCTTGAATGACTGCGTTTCGTAATTCGTTACGGTCAAGCAAGTAATACAAAATACCGATCCCGCCCAGCAGGAGCGAAATGAAGCGGTATCCCAGCGCGATGAGGAACCCGTAACCCGGTCGATAGGTTTCGTGACCGACAATGGGGAATAGCGTGTACATCGTATCCAGCACCATCTCATACGGCCCGGCTGCGAGCGGGATCAATTGCGTCACGTTGGCAACCGGGTGCAGTACCAGATGTTCGGCGGCAGTTGGGGCGTAACCGTAAAACCCGAGTGCGATCAGCCAGATACCCAGGCTGAACAACCCATGCACCGCGAAGGTCATGACCCCGGCAGTCACGAGCGCGCGTTTGTGGTTGCGGTAGCCCTGTATGGCGAGAATGGCCGACTTGAGCTTGGGGATGCGTCCGCAACACCGGTCGAGCAGACGCGCACCGACGCC
>WRMR01000458.1 GCA_009776995.1 Planctomycetaceae bacterium
AAAAATAAGATGCAAAATACTAAACCACTTCACAAAACTCGGACTGCCCGAATATTACGCAAAAAATCATTAGTCAACAACGCCACTGCGCAACAATCCGTCGTCCTTTCGCAAAGTGGAGCGTCAGGTCAACGCGTTCATCGAAAAAAAACGGTCAACATCATCGCCGCGTTGGTTCAATCAAGCAGCGAGTCTGAAGAAGTCACAATGCGGGTCGATGCGATTCGCGAGCATTCGAGTTCTCCGCTCGCCACGCCGCGAAAGCAGCCGATCATGATTCATTTTCTTTACGGAGTCGTCCTGCACGTCATCACATGTTATTGTCCTCCGAAGCCTCGGGGTGCGAACGATGATCCGTTGCCCGAAGAGCGACGCGGGCTTTCGCCGGAGCTTGCGGCCTACGGATTTGGGAAAAAATGTTCGCCTGCCCTTGAAGAAGAGGTGTCGCGTGCGGCGGCGTTTTATCCGTCGTTCGAGGTCGCACAAAGGGAGCTTGCCCTTCGCGGTCGCAAGATGAATGTGAAGGAAATCCGCCGGATCAGCATGCAGTGCGGCGAAGGCTTGCTCGTGCTTCGCCGGCAGATGGTCGAATCATTTTTCGACAACACGCTCGTTTGCGACAAGTCGCTTGCCGGTAAAAACGTTGTTGTCGAACTTGACGGTGGTCGCATCCGACACCGTGAAAACAAGGCTCAAACGCAATCGCAAGCGGCACATGGCAAGCATCCGAAGTATCATGCGCCGTGGCGTGAGCCGAAGTTGCTTGTCATTGATACTGTCGATGAAAACGGAAAGAAGGAAAAGAATTCGCGGGTTGGGATCGACGCGACGTTGCAGGGTGCCGATCACTCGGCGCAACTTTTATGTGCTCACTTGAAGCGACTCGGTATTGTTGATGCGAAGAGCGTGACGTTCATCGCCGACGGTGCGCCGTGGATTTGGGAGCGTTTTGATGGGATCGTGCAAACGCTTGATTTGCCGCGAGAGAATGTGTCATTCGTGCTGGATTTTTATCATGCGTCGCACCCCATCAGCCTTGCCCTGACGGAAATCATGGACGATGAAAATGAACGCAAGGCGATTGACCGTGAACTTCGCAGTGAGCTTCGCCAGAGTCGCTGGAAGACAGTGGTCGAGCGACTGGAACAACTTGGCGGCAATCTGGCAAGCAAGGAAGACTCGGTGTTCTGCCGTGAGTTACGATACCTTCGCAGGCACGGCAAGTCGGGACATTTGAGTTACGTAAGATTTTCACGACGTGGTTTGCCGCTTGGCAGTGGCGCGGTGGAGAGCAGTATTCGTCGTGTGATCAACCTTCGTATGAAGAGCAACGGCATGTTCCGGGCGGAAGAAAACGCGGAGAAAATGCTGCAATTGCGTTGCCAGATCATGAGTACCGAATGGGACGCGATGCTCGATGCGTTGTACCGAAAACGCTGCAACGACCGCAATCAACAATGGCGTTGGAACGCCGCCCCATGCGAAACGTCAAGTTGAACGCGACCGTAAACAAAAACCGAAAAATGCTTCATGCTACGGAAATACAAGACTTTGGCAAGAATTTCAATCGCAACTTTTAGGGAATGCTCCCCTTTGAACTCTGCCTTATTGAAGCACCAGCTTGGCATTCTGCAAATCCACCCGCAGCAGTTCGAAAAACGTGGGGGCGTCGAGCAGTTCGACCTTGGGGTCAAGCCGTTGCATTTCTTCGACGACTTCGACCTGCCAGGTTGGGGATTTCAGGATGTGGCGGAACCAGTGAAAGCGGATTTCGCCTTCACGGGCGCGGATGCGCTGCATTGCCACGTTGGCCGCCTCTTTCGGGTTGTTGGACACAAGATCATAATCGGAACGCAATACCGGCATGTTGCCGTGCAGCATGGCAACCGGCACTTTTTGCGGCACGATCCCGTTCGGGCTGAAACTCGCGTAGCAGTCGAGTCCCTTTTCGTTGAGTCCCGGTGCGAAACCGTCAATGACAAAACCGGAGATGGTCAAATCCCATCGCTGATAATACGGTTTGCAGTGGCTGGCCCAAGCGTCGAGACCGCCCGGCAGCCCGGAAATGTCGCGGGGTTCCTGCAACATGCCGGGCATGAGATAACCGGCACCGTTGTCGGCAGCGGCGAAATAATCGTTCGGCGTTGCCGTTTCGCGCTGGTATTCGAGTGCCATCGGGACGCGTTTTTCAAGCACGGGACTGACGCACCACATCATGGGGACCTTGCCGCGGTCCGGGTTGTCCCAGATTGTCGGTGTCGTCTGCGACACCCAGGACGCGGCGTCGTAATCGCCGACGTAGAAGATCACGAAGTTGCGTCCGTCAAAATTGACCTTGCCCTCATCGGTCAGGTAACCTCGCTGCTTGAGCTGTTCGTGCGTGACCCAGTGCTGCGGATATTGATCCTTGAGCGGGTAATGCTGCCAGAACGATGCATTAGCCAATGCCCCGTAGCCGATTGCGTCGGCGTCCTTGAACGCATTGTAGGCACTGATGATCCGCGAAAATTCCCACTCGGTCGGCACGTCGTCGTGCGAGCCGCCGGCGTGCTTCGTGTATTTGTAAATCCAGGCGGGAAAGCCACCGATGTACGTGATTTTTTTGCCTTCGTTGAGCGTGTAGGCGGTCAGCAGAAATTCTTTGAGCGTTGCCAGATCGGTACCGGTTACCTGCGTGGGATCATCGGTTGCCGGTTCGTCGCCCCAGGGCGAAAGATCAAAAAAGAACGCCTTTTGTGCGACAAAAAAATCGTGATTGGAGAGCGTGTGATGGTTGCGGACGGTCGCGGTCGGCTTTTCCCGCCATTTCTGATCGATGTAATACGCGCCGAATTCCGGGCTGCATTTTCCGGCTTTCATGTAATGCTCGATAAACCAAACGTACGGGTCGCACTTGATCGAACCGGTCGAATCGCGTCCGGTGCCGGGAATTTTGCCTTGCCCGGTGAACAGTGGCGTACCGTCTTCATGGAGCAAGCGTACTTTGACCGGCAATTTCGGCCCGTCGAGTACAATTTTCGCATACAGCGAACCGGGGGCGGTGTCGTAACGGACGGCGACCAAATTTTCGACGCCCGCAATGGCCGAGGCGACATTGCTCGTCGAAGGAACGTTCGGGTCATAAACAACGACTCCGGCAACATCATCGCGACAGGCCGTGACAAGGTCGACGATATTCTCGAACGTCACCGTTTCGCGTCCGGCAAGCCATTTTCCCGGTTGGCGGTATTTTTCCCACCAGTATTCGTCGATGCACCTGCCCCCGGTTTCGACGAAAAAATAAAACAGACGCGGTTCGTGCCGATTGACGATACCCTGCAAGGTCGCGGCGGTGTGGACATGATCCCAGGCCTCGTTGAGCTCTCCGGGATCAGACCAATCGCTTCGAAGCGTGTAGCGCAGGTCGAACAGTCCGATCGGTTCTTCCGGCCGGACCGGGGAATCATGAAAAAACGTCAACAGAATGACAGTCGCAAACACGGCGGGGCATTTCATGGTGTCTCTCCCAAAACAAGGATTGAGTGAACGGCGAATCATTGACACTCATTCTAGCTTTCACGGCAATCCAACGCAATATCCGGCGGCAAGGGCTGTGCCTATCCTGTTTCCTTGCCCTTTCAGAGCGGCTGTCATGATTTCAATCCCCCACGTTTCCGGGGCGTTACACGGGCTAAGAAAGTGTCATTCACCAACGATTTTTCACAAGAAACAGCAGCCGGGAACGTCAGTGACCGGTTTCAGAGTGCAGAATGCAGAGTGCAGAGTGCAGAGGTAGGGCGGTCACGCCGTGACCGCCGAACAGCAGCCGGGAACGCAGAGAGATCACGAAGTGATCGAACGGAGTGACCGGTGAGGGTGGTTTTGTGCCGATTGCAGGTATTTTTTGCCGGAATCATCCGGTTTTGCGTTATAACAAGATGTTCAC
>WRMR01000459.1 GCA_009776995.1 Planctomycetaceae bacterium
TCTACCGAATGCTGTTAAGATAAAGAAGTAGCAACTCAATTTCACGATTCCCCGGGAGAACCCAAATCATGTTCCGAATCCGCTTTCTGATCGTTACCCTGTTGACACTTTCCGTTCCATCAGTTTTTTTTCACCCGGCCACCGCAGCCGAACCGCAGCCGCTCAGAGCCGGTGCGTCGATGATCGACGTCACGCCGGAAACCTTTCCCGTCGTCGTCAACGGCGGATTCTTTCCGCAGTACGTTGAAACCGTGCAAGACCCGCTCTATGTGCGATGCCTTGTCCTCAGCGATGGTAACATGCAAATCGCTTTGGCCGTCATTGACACCTGTGTCATTCCGCTTGACTTCACAGACCGGATGAAGGCGGAAATCGTCGCAAAAACCGGGATTCCGATGAACCGGATCATGATCTCCTCGACACATTGCCATTCCGCGCCGGCATTGGCCGACACGCACTCTGCGGACGCCGAAAAGCCGTACATGGATTTCCTGGTCGGCAAGGTCGCCGATGCGGTTGGCCAGGCTCAAAAGAATCTCACTCCGGTCAAGGTCGGCTGGGCGGTCGGCAATGACACGAACAACGTCTATTGCCGGCGTTTCCTGATGAAAGAGGGAACCGCCATGACGAATCCGTTCAGCGACAAGACGAACGATCGGGCCATGATGAATCCCGGTTTCAGCAACCCCGACATGATCGCCCGAACGGGTCCGGTTGATACGGCTGTTTCGGTGCTTTCGCTTGTGTCGCCCGACGACAAACCGGTCGCGGTTTTTGCAAACTACTCGACACATTACGCCGGAGTTCGGGGCGGCGTTCTTTCCGGGGACTATTTCGGCGTTTTTTCGCAACAGATCACGGAGATGATTGCCGAAAAAGTCGGTCAGGATAAAGTTTCTGCACAATTCGTCGGCATGATGTCCAACGGAACCAGCGGCGACGCGAATTGTATTGACTTCCTGAACCCGGACAGACGTTTTGATTATCTGAGCGTCGGTCGGGATACCGCACAGGCTGCGATGACCGTTTGGCCGAACATCGAATACTTCGACCGGGTTCCGCTCGCGATGGTCGAAAAACGCATCACGATTGCCAATCGTGTGCCGACGCCGGAGGAGGTGCAGGCCGCCAGGGAACAGGTTGCCAAATTTCCCGACGGCAAACCGCAAACCATCCCGGATGTGTATGCCTTGAACGTTGCCGGAATGGGCGACTGGCCGAAAACCTCCGAAGTCGTCGTGCAGGCGATACGCATTGGCGAACTCGGCATCACGGCTCTTCCGGGAGAGATTTACGGAAGCACCGGCTTGGAAATCAAAGCCCGAAGTCCGTTCCTACCGACCATCAACATCGGTCTGGCGAACGGAAATTTTGGTTACATCCCGCCGCCTGAACAACATGCCCTCGGCGGTTACAACACCTGGCGCACGAAATATTCCTGCCTCGAAGTTGACGCGGAACCAAAAATCAAGGCAACAGCCATTGAACTGCTCAAGTCGCTCACGCCGTGACCGCGCATTCCCGATCTGCAATATTAACACATCAGAGCCGCGACAGTTATGGGGCGGTTTTATCCCAATTCGACCGCTCCCTTTACTGTTGCGGCTCTGGTGATCACCTTAAATGTAGCGGATGGACAATGATGAAACACTTGCTGACATACTTGTTATTACTCGGTTTGACCACTATGGTTGTTGCCGGAGACGTCAAGATCGACGCCGACTTTCCCGGCGGGAACATCCAGGTCTTGGGAATTGACGGCGACAATGTTCGTCTGCAACGGGATATTCGCGATACGGAAGGCGACTGGTTTTACTGGTCGTTTCGTGTACGGGGGGCTGAGGGACGGACCTTGAATTTTGAGTTTGCGGGTGACGTGATTGGCACCTGCGGGCCAGCGGTCAGTCGCGATGACGGCGTCACCTGGCGATGGCTCGGCGACATCGGGTTTTCTCAGAGAAAATTTGAGTATGCTTTCGACCCTGACGAAAAGGAAGTCCTGTTCGGAATGGGGATGAACCACACCGAAAAAGATTTGAAACGTTTTCTCGAAAAACATCAAGACAATCCGAATCTGAAATTGGAAACCCTTTGTCAATCGAAAAAAGGCCGCGATGTTGAGTTGCTTCGCATTCCCGGCAGGGGTAAAGACGCGGACTTCAAGGTTTTCTTGTCGTCGCGTCACCACTGTTGTGAAATGATGGCAACTTACACCCTGGAGGGCATCATCGACGCCGTGCTTTCCGAATCAGATGATGGAACATGGCTCCGTGACCACTGCGATTTCTTCATCATGCCCTTTGTCGATAAGGATGGCGTTGAAGACGGCGACCAGGGCAAGAATCGCAAGCCGCATGACCATAACCGGGATTATTGGAAAAGAATTTACCCCGAAGTTCAGGCGATCACCGAACAGGTTCCCGTTTGGCAGGCCGGCAACCCGATTTTTTGGTTCGACATGCACTGTCCCTGGCTTCGCGGCGGGGCTGATGGGGACAAGCCGGAGCAGGGGACAAACGAGGACCTCTATTTGGTCGGCTCGGAATCGGAAGAAGTCTGGAAAATGCAGCAAAGGTTCGGGAAAATCCTGGAAACGATAATGAAAGGTTCCATTCCGTACAAGGAATCGTTCAATCTTCCGTACGGCAAATCATGGAATTCCGCAGCCAACACCGACTCCGGTTTGCAGAGTAACAGCCAGTGGGGCAGTACGCTTCCCAATAGGGTTTTTGCGTCTTCCATCGAAATTCCTTATGCCAATGCGTCCGGAGTTGTCGTCGATGCGGATTCGGCACGCATGTTGGGAAACGATTTGGCCGGAGCAATCCGTGTCTATTTGGAAACCCTGGAGAATTGAGACCATGGCAAAGCATTTCCATTCCTCCGTTTTCCTCGCGTTTGTTTATGCGTTATCGGGAACATTTCTTATGTCGCAGGAAAGGCAGGCCGATTACCTGCAAATCAGCGGCATTTATCCGCATTTGGCCACGCATAACCAGCCGCCGGAAGGGCCGGGCAGTCCCTTGCGTCAACAGCACGGCGAAGCGGGCATCGGTGCCGTCGTTCCCTGGGCGGGAAAACTCTGGTATCTCACCTATCCGCAACACCAGGTGCGCGGCAGTTACGATAAATTATACGAGGTCGATGAGAAGAGGAATCTGACCATCCGGCCGGAAAGCGTCGGCGGGACTCATGCTTCGCGCATGATCCACAAGGAGTCGAATCAGCTTGTCATCGGACCCTATTTCATTGACGCGGAAGGAAACGTTCGCGCCTGTGACCTGCAAAAACTTGTCGGACGCATGACGGCAACAATGCGGCACCTGTTCGAACCGGAACGCCTGGTCTATTACTTCGACATGGAAGGCGCGATTTACGAAGTCGACATCCATACGCTTGCGGTAAAAAAACTGTTTGACAAGCCGTTTCCCGGTTGGCACGGCAAGGGGGCTTACACGGCACAAAACCGTGTTGTGTTTGCCAACAACGGCGAAGCGGGAAGTGGGTCGGGTGCCGAATACAAGAATCTGCTTGTCGGTGATAAGGCGAAAAATTCCGAAGAAGCCGGCGTATTGGTCGAATGGGACGGACGTGAGACGTTTGCAATCATCGAACGCAAACAGTTTACGGACGTCACCTGTCCGAACGGAATTGACGGTTCCCCGGACAACGATTCGCCGCTTTGGTCCATAGGCTGGGACAAACGTTCCGTGATTCTGAAACTGCTTGACGGCGGACGATGGCACACGTTCCGGTTGCCGAAAGCAAGTCACTCATTCGACCACCGGCATGGCTGGTACACCGAATGGCCGCGCATTCGCGAGTATATGCCGGATCACCTTGTGATGATCAAACACGCGTCGATGTTCGAGTTCCCCAAAACGTTTTCGGCGGGCGACACTTCGGGGATCA
>WRMR01000460.1 GCA_009776995.1 Planctomycetaceae bacterium
GGGCGTTCCGCCCCTGGGCGCTGGTTATGGCGGTGGCGGCGTCGGCGGTGGCATGGGTGGCTATGGCGGCGGTGGTATGGGCGGCTACGGCGGCGGCATGGGGGGCGGCATGGGCGGCTATGGCGGTGGCGGTATGGGCCGCTACAATATTGTGGATGACTTGTCGGAATCCAATCGCAAAACCGGTCGCAGTTACAAATTGGCACCGAAAAAGTATATTAAGGAAACTGTCCGTACTGTTTGCCTCGAACACGGTAAAGCGGACCCGACCCCCAAAATGAAATACGAAATGCGGCCGCTTTCCGATGTGACGCCGCGCAAGGAAGTGCAGGTTCTTTGCGAATTGCGCGGCAATGACGCCGTTCATCCGGATGTCGTGCAAGCCGCTGTCTGGAACCTGAACAACGACATGAGTTGGGAGGAATTGAACGCCAAACGCAATATCGTCATTGGAGAGCAGCGTCGGCCTCCGAAACCTTACTTCGCGCCGGGAGTGCTTGAAGCGGCACAACGGTTGACCGATGAAGCACTGGTCGTCGCCGAACAGTTGAAAGCGGATGACGAGATGCAAAAACGGGAAGAACTCTCGAAAGACCTTCTCGAATACACGATGGAACAGGACAGCAAATGACCCGTGTGAAACGGGTGTGATTTCCGGTTTTGAGAATTGACCGCGTTGACAGAAAGCGAATGCAAAATGTCAACGCGGTTTTTTTTCGCAAACGTTCACGGGTTTTGTTTTTCACTACGAAGGCACAAAGAAACACGAAGGGAATGCAGAATGAAAAGTGCGGAATGCAGAATATTTTTCCATATCGACGGATGATCTTAAGATCACTCTGCGTTCTGCATTTTCAGTTGTCTGTAGTTTTTTTCGGTGCCGATTCTTTGACCCGATGAAAAGGTTTTGGTATAATGGGACGTTATTCCGGTACGGCATTTTCCTCTTTTGCCGTACAGCAACTGAAAAAAGTTTGATGGAAAACCATGCCATGCCCGACACCATCCCCACCCTGATGCGTCCTGAAGAAATCAAGCCGATCTCCGCCCGCTTCGAAGCCCTGCTGGCCGAACTCGACCGCATTCTTCTCGGGCGTCCCGAATTGCACAAAATGGTCATCATCGGCATTTTAAGCCGGGGTCACGTATTGCTCGAAGGGGTCCCCGGCGTCGGCAAAACGGCACTCATCAAGACGCTGGGCGAACTGCTCAACCTGCAATTCAGCCGCGTGCAGTTTACGCCCGACCTCATGCCGGGCGACATACTCGGTACGAATATTTTGCAGGAAACGGAATCAGGCCACCGTGAAATGATCTTCCAGCCGGGGCCGGTGTTCACCAATATCCTGCTGGCTGATGAAATCAACCGTGCCTCACCGAAAACGCAATCGGCTTTGCTTGAAGCGATGCAGGAGCATAGTGTCACCCTGCTTGGCCAAACGCGACCGTTGCCGCAACCGTTTTTCGTATTGGCCTCACAAAATCCGATTGAATTGGAGGGAACCTATCCCTTGCCGGAAGCGCAGCTCGACCGCTTTTTGTTCAAACTGTATGTCGAGCCGCCCAAAGCGGACGTGTTGGAGCGAATCATCACGACGCGGCGGCACGGGACTCCGCCGCAGGGTGAATATCACATCACGCAAGAAATGCTCGAAGAAACGTTCCGGGCACTCCACCGGGTTTTTCTCCCCCAGGCCGTTGCGTCTTACATCGGACGACTTGTCGCGGCAACGCATCCCGGCTCGGACGAAGCCGTGTCCGAGGTCAACGAGTACGTCAACTTTGGCGCATCGCCCCGTGCGGCAATTGCCATTGCCGAAGCCGCGCGGACGGCCGCCCTGCTCAACGGCCGGCCTTCCGCCGGGTTTGAAGACGTGCGAGCGGTTGCCCCCGCAGTGCTGAACCACCGGATTCTGATGGGCTATCGCGCCCGGATGGACAAAGTCGATAGCCGCCAGGTCGTTGACGCCCTGCTCACAAAACTCGACGAAGTGACCATGGGACTGCCGAAATCCGTTGCGCAAGTTTAATCCTGCTCAAAAACAACCTGTCGAAACTGGCATCAATCATCAATGTTTTTTTGCACACGGATAACACGGATTGAACAAGAGTTTCACAGATTTGATCTGTGGTGATCTGTTCGATCTGTGTCAGCAGTGTGCTTTGAAGTTTGGGTAATTTGCTTATGAACAAACCCTCGCCCGCAATTTCAGGCATGGCGGGGTGACAGACTGCCGGGGTGCCATCCGGGTATTCCACTATTGCCGTTTGCGAAACTGCGTCATGGTGATCCCAAATTTTTTCTTGAATGCAGCAGCGAGGTGACTCTCATCCCCGAGACCGCAAAGACGGGTAATCTCGGTTATACTCATGTTGCTTTCCAACAGAAGTCTTTTGATGTATTCAAAGCGAAATCTCTGAATTTCACTGATGATCGTTGTGTTGAGCGACTCTTTGAAATTCAGTTCCAGCAGGCGGCGGGACACGCCCAAATGCCGGGCGATATCCATGACCTGCAAGTTGAGTCCGGCATTGAAACGAATATACTCCAAAGCGTCGATGACCAATTTGTTGCGGATGAAGACAACCTCCGTGCTGCGGCGTGAAACAACATGGAGCGGCCGATAACAAACAACCTGACGTTTTCGGGTGCGGTGCTGCATCAATCCGTCAAGGATTTTTGCCGCGAGATAGCCGCCGTTTTCATTATCGTTCATGACGCTTGACATAGGGGGCGTTGTCGTGTCACAGATAATCTCGTCATTATCAACTCCCAGGACGCAGATCTCGTGCGGAACATCAATTTTCGCCATGAAGCAGGCGTCAAGAATTTGCCTGCCGCGTGCGTCCATGGCCGCCATGATTCCCACAGGTTTGGGAAGCGACTGCAGCCAGCGGATCATTCGTTTATGTTCCACACCCCAGTCGATTTTTTCATTGTCGGAAAGTGGTTCATAAACACGGCATGAATATCCTTCTTCCGCAAGACGGTCCGCAAAGGCTTCGCGTCGGAACACGGACCAATTGGAACACGCAACGTCGTCAACAAAGGCAAAATGCTGTAATTTTCGCTCCAGGAAATGATCCGCCCCCATTCGGCCAACGGCTTTGCCGTCGTTGCTTACGACAGAGAATTTTGAGAACGGATGTTCCGGTCTTAATAAACTTTCATGGGGATCAAGAATCACTGTCGGCAGTTTGGCCTTGATGATTGCGTCATGAAAATACGTGGAATAGCCAGTCATTGATGCGTCGGAAATCATTCCCGTTGCTCCCCACTCACTGAATTCTCTGAGTATCTGTTCGTCGGGACGGCCTTCCATCAAGTGGACTCTCCATGGACCGTGAATTCGGCCGTATTTCAATATCCCGAAAATTTTTTCGCGGTTGACTTTGATGGTCCCCTCAA
The DNA here is from genome assembly GCA_009776995.1 of Planctomycetaceae bacterium. Lineage (GTDB taxonomy): Bacteria > Planctomycetota > Planctomycetia > Pirellulales > Thermoguttaceae > WRMR01. Next base: position 3,410 of record WRMR01000460.1, read on the forward strand.
GAATAATAACAATTTGGAGAGGTTTGTCTCTGCGGACTCTCATGGAATTTCCAGCCTGAATGAAAAACATGAATTTTGTACTAATAGATAATCATCAAGTCCAAGCACCGGCTTGGAACTCAATAATAGCCCGCGAATTGCGCAAAATCAATAGAAATTATGCGCAAAATCGTCTTTACAGGCTGTTTTTTGAGAGTTATTATAAAAGTAAGACTGAACGATGGTGGAATCGACAGCCATGCCGATCCTGAATTCAGTTTGGAAAAACCACATTTCGTTTTCAGGTTTGGCAGCGGTGGAATAGACACTGCCAAGCTGTTTCACTTCAACTATTCCAAATATTCCAATGACAGGAGAAAAAAAAATGTCGAGTAGAAAAATGAATGTTAAGATGGGGGGGGGGGGGCTTTTTACGGGCTTTTATCCTCGTTGGGTTTTTTGTGGTGTTGTCAATCATTGGGATTTTTTTTGGGCTTTTTTTACCCCCTTTGCCACC
>WRMR01000461.1 GCA_009776995.1 Planctomycetaceae bacterium
AGCCTAAAGAGAACAGGGGGTTAAGGTTAGGGGGGGTGAATTTGGGGTTTCGCTTTTTCTCCTTAAATTGGGAAAATTGGGAAAAATGCAAAAACCTTATATTTCGTTTTTCGGGTGAGTTCCAGGCAAAATTTAACGCTCTCAAAAAATGTTCTTTTTTTCCTGAATTTTAGGATTAAGCGAAATTGCGGGTTGTAGTGATTGTGCTCATTGACCAAGATGACCTGCACATCACACCTACACACCTCCCTTGTTTCCCCCAGTCCGCTAACAAGTATTTTGTGTTTTTTTTCGTTTTTGTTCCTGATTTTGCCCAACATTTCTTTGTTTTTCACATAGTATCGCCGAACCAGAAAAAAGGCTTCCAGCCCCACAAACATAGGGGTTTTAGCTGAAAAATAGGTGTTGAAATTTGCAATGTTTTTTAGTGAATTTGCAACATTTCGCCAAAAAAACTTGCAAATTCCCCACATCAAGAGCCAAAAACCTCGTCTGGCACAAAAATTTTGACTCCGAAAAACTTGGACTGATGTTGCTGTTTCTGTGGTTTTTACGGTTTTTCAATCAAAAAATTGGCTTATTCTGGGACGACTAAATTACCGAAAATCTTTGTAGTATGATGAGACCGTTACGCGTAACTGAAAAAAAGCAAATTGTTTCGAAACTTTCCACCTTCCTCTATGAAAAAAGCGGTTATTCTTCTTTCCGGCGGTTTGGATTCCTCGACGGTCGCCGCAATCGCCAAGGCAAACGGGAAAGAACTGTTCGCATTGACGATTGACTACAATCAACGGCATCAAATCGAGCTGGAGGCCGCAAGAAAGGTCGCGCATTTTTTGGAGATTCAACATCAGGTCGTTTTGCCGGTTGATTTACGGATTTTCGGCGGCAGTTCGTTGACCGACAATCTTGCCGTTCCCAAAAACGTGCCGTCGGAACAAATCGGGCGGTCGGTCCCGAATACTTACGTGCCCGCGAGAAATACCGTGTTTCTTTCGCTCGCGTTGGCCTACGCAGAAACGGTCGGGGCCGGGGAGATTTACCTCGGAATTTCGGCGGTCGATTCCAGCGGCTATCCCGACAGCCGACCGGAATTTTTGAAGGCGTTTGAACATTTGGCCAATGTCGCGACAAAACTCGGATACGAATCTGCCCGATCCGGCCAACCGGGCTTCCGAATTCACGCCCCGCTTCTTCATTGGAGCAAGGCGGAAACGATCCGTCGCGGACTCGAGCTCGGTTTCGATTACGGCCTGACTTGGACCTGCTACGATCCTGAGCCGGGCGGTCTTAGTTGCGGACAATGCGAGTCATGTACGCTCCGCCGACAAGGATTCCGGGAAGCCGGGGTGAGCGACCCTTTGGCGTATGAGTGAATCTCGGTCGCTCCGATGAAGTGTTGTAAAATAACACACTTTCTTTGGCAATACTAAACATTTTTCCACTTTTGACGCAACCGTCACTCGTAAGCTGTTTTGCCAGGATTGGTCGGTGAGATTGCCGTGAACCTTATCATTAGAGAAGGGCAACACCGATTTTGGCCAAAATCTTGTTTTTGTGAGAATTGGCACGGAAACTGCCCCCCCTGTGAGGTTTCCGGTCAACAGTGAAATGAATTGACCGTTTGAAGACATAAAAACATCCAATCAATCCAAAACCAAAAGAAAATTTCCATGACAATTTCAAGCTGTGCCGCGAACGCTTTTTCTTCTTGCGTCGGTCGATGGGGATTGAAAATTGTTGCTCCCCTGCTGTTTTGTGCGGCTCTGTGTTTGACAGGCACCGCGAATGCCCAACAAGTCGACCTTTCGACCGGTACTGCCGTGAAAGCGGACGGCACCGACTCGAATGGTAATCCGGTCAAAACGTATAGCTACAGCGGCAGTGCCACCGGCAGCAACGCTTACAGATGGGTGGAGAACATCCCGAGCGGTGAGACGGCGGGTAACCGCATCAACGATGTCATTGGTAACGGTTATGCCGATATGCACCGGATGACCCGTAACGTGGAAGAAGCCGATAAACAGTACGTCGACGAAAATTCTTCCTTCACCTTAACTGACAGGTACAAAGGAGTTATTGACTTTGGCATTACCCGTGATGCCAATTGGACCACCGTTTATACGGTTGCCGACGTGGCGGTTCAGGGTCAGGGTCTGGGTGGTTTAGCCCCCGGGGTTGCAGGCAACGCCAACTGGGGTAGCGAAGCCAGGCAGCAAGGGATCGCCGACTTCTTGAAAGGTTTTTCGTCGGCAGACGGTTTTATTGACAACTATGTCACACAAGGCGCGGCTGGCAGTGCAATAGGCAAAGGCGTATTCGCCTCTACCGCAGAGCTCTACGGTAATGCCGAAATGAACGCAGCAGGCGGGGTGTTTGACCAAACGAAGGCAAGAGGATACCACGCCGGTACAAACTATCGGGAAGGCGGTTTGAGCAATATTGATCGAGGCGGAGGCGTTATCGGACAGTCCGGCGGCTACTACTTTGATGAAGCCGGTCAATATACTTTGGATGCCAACGGAAACCTCACGCAAAACACGGGCAGAAGTCACCCCTCCCAGAACCCAGTGTTCGGTGGTCCCAATCCCGATCCTGTCTCATACGACGACTGGAACCAACATGGTCTTGTAACAACCGGCTTGGACCTGATTGCTTACACGACAAGTTTTGATTCGTCTTGGTTCGATGGATCCTTGGGTGATCTTGTTATTGCAGGTGCGTTTACGGTGTTAGGCGATTTCCTTGACGTTTACATCAACGGGAATCAGATTGACCAGGATTTGTGGCTGGTTTCGTCGTTTTTATACGGCACGGGCGACATCGTCGGCGAATACGAAATGCTCTTGAATTTGACCTCGATTGACCCGAGTTTTTTGAGGGAGGGTGCCAATGACATTTCCTTTATGGTGAAAACGGTAACGCCGTGGGAATTGGACTTGACGGCCAATTCCATGTACGGCAAGGAAACTGGCTTCAATTATTTCTCCGCCAGCATGGCCTACGGATATGCCTATAGCGACCCCAACGACCCGTCGGCGGTCCCTGAACCGGCAACACTCGCGATGTTGGGGCTCGGCTTGCTGGGCCTCGGCTTGGCTCGCAGACGGCGCAAATAAAACAGGCCGGGCTCATTGGAAGCGACACATTATCTTAAAAAAATCGGTGGGTTTATCTGCCACATACTCCCGTTAGCGATCCCGGACCCGTCCCCGTTGTGGATTTTCTTGCCGGTCTTGCGGTCCACAATCGGCGAATCGGGAGAAACTCCGTACTTCTGGAGTTCCTGCTCCACAAATTCCGGGATGTCCTCAATCTCCTCAAAGTCGGGAACCCGATAGATTTGACCCGCGATCTTACCAAGAGCCAACTCCGCCATCATGGCCGGGTTGCCCCGCTTGACGGTCGACACAGGCAAGATGACCGCATCCGCCACCATACCGTCATCGGTCATCGGCATCTCGTCGTCTGGAATAATGCGAACGACGCCTTTTGTGCCTTGGCGCGATGCCAATTTACCCCCGGTCTGCAGCTGCGACTTTGACGCCACCAGCACGGCGGTCCCTTTCTTGGTGTTTGTGCGCAAATAACTATTCCGAAATTTCCCTTGCACGAACGTCAGAAATTTACTATACTCCAGAATGGACCGAGACATGCTATCGCCTTGTAAAACTTAGGAATTGGGGTTGATTGCATTAGCGAAATCTGGTATATTGCGATCTTTCCGCACACGGAGGTCTTCGCATGAAAAAGATTTACATTGTCCGATTGAGCGACGAGGAACGAGCCACTTGCCTCGCCATCGTTAAGAAATTGAAGGGGAGTTCCACCAAGGTTCGGCGGGCGAACATTTTGCTCAAGGCCGATGCTGATGGTCCCCACTGGAAAGACCAGGAC
>WRMR01000462.1 GCA_009776995.1 Planctomycetaceae bacterium
AAACCGTCACCGGGATGACCAGCGAACAGCCGAACGCTTCCGATCCATCGTGCCTGAACCGGTTCATGACCGAAGTCGATTGGGATGCGCAAAAACTCAACGAGGAACGCATCAAGTGGCTGCAAAATTTCGACGACATGAAGTTTCACGAGCGCGGCATCATCGCGCTCGACGATGTACTCATCGAAAAAAGCGGCAAGTCCATCAAAGACTCCGGCACGTTCTGGGATCATTCCGACAGCCGTTACATGCACGCGCAAGACTTGATCATCATCAATGACGTTCATCCGACGAGTCGCAAGCATTATCCGCTGGAGTTTCGCCGCTTCAAAAAAGAAGAGCAATGTCAATGGACCGGCGAAGAGTTCAAGAAGATGACGGAACTTTCGCTGGAGTTGATCGACTGGTGCCACGAAAAAGGCGTGCTTGGCACATTCACATTCGATAGTTTTTATTCGTCGGCGGAAATACTGAATCACATTAATAGCCTGCAAAATGCGGATGAAACGAATCGCGGTGATGTTGCCGATTTGAAGTTCAATCGCAAAGTCGTGCATCAAGGCGTCGAACAGTCGGTGGAACAGTTCGCGAAAACGATCCCGCCGGAGGATCGCAAGCAAGTGACTTCGAGCGACGGCACGAAGCAATGGTACTTGAGCGTGTGCGTGAAAATGTCGAACGTCGAGCACAAGGTTCGCATCGTGATCTTGTGGCGGTATAAGAACGATGCCGAGCCGCGCAAGATACTCGTGACGAACCGCATTCATTGGAACGCGGAACGCATCGTGGAAACGTATCGCGGTCGTTGGACAGGCACGGAAACATTCCACCGGGACGGCAAGCAGGAGCTTGGCCTCGGAGATTGTCAGTTGAGGGACGGTGAAGGCCAAACCAGGCATACGTATCTCGTCTTTCTGGCGTACAGTCTTCTGATGCGGGAACTGGATAAAACGAGTGCGAGTGGATGGGCGTCCGTGAAACTGACCACGATCGGCGAAGGTTGCCGCGCGATGCTCCACGAAAGCGTGAGTGCAATGATCGCCTGGGTTGTCGATGAGTTGGACGCAATGAAAACGACAGGCCGCAGTGCCGCGAAAAAACTCCAAGACATCCTGTGCCGCATCGGCCTGACCGCCGCAAAATGAATCAACCTGTTTCAAACAATTCAACATGACGCGGATACCGTGTTTTTAAGGACAAAATGGATGTTTGCAAATGTTTAGATTGACTTTCGTCAACTAATTTTATTGAAAGGTTTTCTAATGCGAAGTTTTCAAATTAATAACCATGTACTAATTTTTCTATTAGTGTTTTTTTTGCATGATTCACTATTTTCACAAGAGAAGGATGTTTATGATTTAAGCTTGAATTATTCAACTGGTGACTATACCATGTCATTGGATATTGATTCGAAACAAGTGTCAACAAATGTCAATGATCACAAAGATAAAATAATTATATTCAAAAATGATCACGAGTGGAAAATGAAACTGTTTTCTCCTAATAATGAGAGGGGAAGTCGAGTTGATTTAGAATTAGTGAATATAAAATTCGAGTTTAATCGTGCTTCAGACGCAATGCCAATTACCTATAACAGTGTAACGAATAATAATGATGCTCCACATAGTATGGTTATGCCCAAGCCCAAAACGAAAGTTAGTTTATGGTTGAAAGATTCTAAATTCACTATCTTTCCTAACACCTTAGTTTTTGATAAGGATGAAATAATTTCAGATAAAGTGGACAATGAATACGAACCATATTTCAATAGTTATTTTTTCAATATCAACCAAATTATTGAGATTCTTCCAGAAACGAAAGTTGCAGTTGAGATTCATGGGTAAAAAAAATGGTTGTGCCAACTTCACTTGGTAATATTTCACTTGATGCAAAGGTTTTGTTTGATAAGATAACTGAAGATGATGGATTTAAGAAAGCCCATTTAACTGTGAATGTTAATCCCCAATTAATTTCTTCTGGGGAATTTTATATGGGCGAAGAAGTTAGTTTAGCGTTTGACAACATAAATATTTCAAGCGTAGCAAAGATTGAGCTTGACGTTGTTTCGAGAGATTTTATCACATATAAAAATGAAACTAATATCCGCTGTAATCCTTCTTGGAGTAAAGACGAAGAGATAAACGCTCAGGATGTGTGTATTTTTAAACTTTGTCCTTGTCCACGATCTTTGGATGACGCAGAAAACGCCAAATCAGGACGTTAAAATGAGCAGCGTTGAAAAAGTAGCCGTGTGCCCACTTCCGTGCCGTCAAACTCAACACGTTGTGCCGCGTAGCGGCCAACTTTGCCACGTAGAAAAACGCGACGTTCAATTTCATAAGTATATATTTTATAGGGAGTTAAGGCGATATCTTACGAGTTTTGAAATCTGTTCATTGACCCGTCTTTTAATCCGTAGGTCGTGGGTTCGAGTCCCACCACTCTCATTTTTCTCTTGACGTAACTCTATAAATAATATAGAGTTACGTCAAATATTTATTGTAACAATAATGTTTTCTGAAACATGTACAATGTTCTAGTGCCAAGATTGTGCTGAGCTTGTCCGTCGGATGTTCTCATCCCGGAAAACACAGCGTCAAATGTCGAAACCGATCAAAATTGACCTGCATTTTGCGGCACGAAACACCAGAAAACGCAAAATCCATGATTACGCATCAAGCCAGCGCATAAGATCATCGCAGAGCATTACGACTTTGGCATTTTCATGGAGACAGAATCACTCGCGCAAGACATTCAAGATTGGCAGATGTTGTCGCCCTTCGAGAAACGAGAGTTGGATCCGGTCACTCCGTTCGGCCACTTCGTGGCCTCTCTGCGTTCCCGGCTGCTGTTTTCTTTGCGTTTCCCGGCTGCTGTTCTTGTACGCACCGCCAGGGCAAAGGGGTTGCGCATTACTCTACCCGGCAGGACAGCGACGCCGGTAGCGGAAAGACGACGTGTTCCTCGCATGTGACCACTTCTTCGGTGGTCACGTCGAACGCACTTTTCAGCCGCGCGACACAGGCTTCGACAATGTATTCCGGGGCACTGGCACCGGCAGTAATCATCACGGTTTCACGTCCGGAAAACCATTGCGTGTCGATTTCCTCCGCGCCGTCAATCAGCAGGGCGGGAATCCCCTGTTGTTCCGCGATTTCCCGGAGCCGGCGGCTGTTCGAGCTGTTGGCACTGCCGACCACGAGGGCCATGTCCGACCGCAGGGCGAGTTGGCGGACGGCTTCCTGCCGGTTTTGCGTTGCGTAACAGATGTTTATACTATCGCCAATGGAAATTTCCGGTTTGCACGTCCGTTTACCCTTTGGGAAAACGGAATCCCGTGCCACATTGTCGGGTGTTTTCAACCGGCTTCGGTTTACTCCGGGGATTTCGATGTTCGGGAAGTGCCGCCGGAGAACTTCGACGATGTGCCGCGTCTGTGTGACGGACAGCGTCGTTTGCATCAAACAGGCAAGGCGCAGTTTGAGGTGATTCTGCAAGCCGCTTTCGACCAGAGTTTGTACGTCATGTTCCGATGAAATGACCGTGATTTGACCTGGTGCCTCGCCGACCGTGCCAACCACCTCGTCGTGACCGGGATGCCCGATGTAAATGACGTGATACCCCAAACCCGCGTAGCGTTGAACTGCCCGGTGAACCTGCGACACGAGCGGACAAGTGGCGTCGATGATACGCAACGATTTTCGTTCCGCTTTGCGCCGCACGTCAGGCGACACGCCATGCGCCGAAAACATCAGAACCGAGCATTCCGGCACATCGTCAAGCGATGGCACAAAACAAACCCCCAAGTCGGCATAATGGCTGACAACCCGGGAATTGTGGACGATTTCATGATAGACGTAAATCGTTT
>WRMR01000463.1 GCA_009776995.1 Planctomycetaceae bacterium
TTGATGGCAACGTTTCAGCGAACCCGATGGAGTTTTGTCCGCGATGATGTCATTTGCCGCGTACAATGGTTCGGGATCGGGTGGAGATGGCGATACACACTGGAAAACTGTCAAAAGATGGTGATTGGCCGGGAAAATTACGACGGGAATGGGGCAACCAAAGTCCATAGACAGCTCAACCAAAACTCAAATCGTGAGGCTGGCTCCCATCAACTCACGTTCGTTGATTCCCAAGGTAAAGCATTGTGTTCCATCACGGATTTGACGCTCGGCGAAGCCCAGTGGATTGCCGACAACATTTTGAGGCATCGGTAACGGTACAACAAAGAATAAAAAACCGCATTTCATTCGTGCTATTTTGGAAAAAATTACGATTTTATTGAAAAAACGTCCAAGCGGGTGCGTAGAAGGTGTTATATTGCAGAAACAATTGTCCCATTGGTGTTTTGTCTCTATTGATTATAATGATTAAACTAATCTTTTTCAGTTGACGAAACTTCCAATGGCCGTTATGCCGAAAAATAATGTGATATTTGTTTTTCGAGTGCCAATTGACAATGCAACGTTCCTCAGCGTCATCGCAAGATATTGAAATTTTCGAGTTTACGCTGATTTACCATGATTTTGAATGAACATCTTATCTTCCGAAAGGAGAATGCACGTGTCGTCAGAAAACCCTGAAGTCCCCCAAAATCCACAACCTGAAGTTCAACAGCCGGAGCCACAACGAGCACAGATTCAAATTGATGATTCCAAAGTCAACGCGAGCTATGCGAATTTTTGCCGGGTGACTGGCACACCGGAAGAATTGATTATCGATTTCGGTCTCAATCCGCAACCGCTCGGTATTCCGACAACGCCGATCCCGGTCACGCAACGGGTGATTACGAACTTTTTTACCGCAAAACGTATGCTTCATGCGTTGAGCATGACGGTGCAACGTCACGAACAGACATTTGGCGTCCTCGAAATCGACGTTCAAAAGCGAATCCGTCAAGGTTAAACAAAGTTTGATTATTAGTCAACAATCGAAACGCGGCGAATCCGTTCGTCGCGTTTTTTTATGCCTGTCCGGTAAAATGGGATATTTATAAAATTGATTAGGACAGTGATCTTTTTTACTCGACATGGCAACTGTCCCGATGTAAGATAGTTGTATCCGTTCATGCGGCGGGAAATTTTACACAAAGACACCAAGTTGCCATGTCTGCAATGAATAATTCATGGAGAGAACAATGAACCAATTGAAAAAATTGATCGACAGGGCAATATTTCTCGTATTATGTGTGGTTATGATCGCCCTGTTTGTGTTTTGGAAGGGTTGCGATATGAAAGGTCCGGGAAAAGGACAGCCGGATGGCAAAACGGACACCCATCAACTCCAGGAAGGGGCAACAGACCTGGGTTCACCGGAACAGAAATCAAACATCTCAGATGTAACACCGCCATCCGAGTCATCCAATGTCGTGAAACTTTTCCTGGGACGCAAAGGCGTTTCGGAAAACCAGGCAACTTGGTACGACATCGGAGAATTTGCCGGTTTTATCAAGCAATTGCAGGACAGAGGCGTCAAGGAGGTGCATTACACTTTGTTGCCTGACTCAATCGAACGCTACGAGGAACGATGGGCTGAGGAATTGAAAAAAGCCAATCTGCGAAGTTATATCAATTCGGACTGAGAGAGTGATCAGTGGCTGGCGGCCAGAAAGCATGTTGGACGACCAACTGTCCGCTGTTCACTGCCCACTGTTCACTGACCACGGAAAGCAAATGCCATGCTGGAACAATTATCACAATTTCAGGAACAGATCAGGGACATCCTGCCACCGTGGGACGAGGTGTTAATCCTCCTGAGTGACCATTTTGTTGACATTATTCTTGCAGTGGCACTGCTCGAAGCGTTTTTGGCACTGATCGTTTTCGCATACAACCGCCGCTATCTCAGAAAGGTTGACCGCTGGTTCCGCTACAATGTCCTCCACGAATGCAGCAAGCCGTCGTACCTGCTCAGCCGCTGGTTGCAGGTTGAGCACCTTTTGCATACGTTCCGCGTCGAGTACGTGAAAAAACTTGACGACAAAAACCAGGAATCGCTGAAAGAGGAGTATCACAAGCTGACCAACGAAAAGACACACTCGATTTACGCCTACAGCAAATGGGCGCGAACGTGTTTCAACCTGTTTTTCGACCTGATCCCAATGTTCCCGATGCTCGGTATTCTCGGAACGGTTGTGGCCATCGCGTGCCAGTTCAGCGCGGCGCAGGAAATGACAGATGGGGCGGAAACCATCCTCCGTTCGGTCACACAAAACTTTGGGATGGCCATCTGGACAACAATCTACGGCATCGGATTTGCCATTGGGTTCACCATCATCAACGCGACGTTCATTGAGTCGGGCACGCAGAAGTGCTTTGAGTTGGAAAAAACCGCCCGGCAGTCGCTGGATGACGTGTTGCATCTGATCACGACACGTCAGCAACAAAGTCTTCCCCGCAGGAAGACGGACAGAACCGTTACCGAACAGAAAGCACCGTCATCGACTGAAAAACCGGGAAGAAGAAAACGTCGTCGCGACAGTGGAGGATCGCCATGACCAAGAGACGTTTGATCATGAACATGACGCCGTTGCTGGACTTGATCATCATCCTGTTTTTTGCGCAAAGTTTGCTGTTGACGGATCAATCGAAACGCGTTGAGGAGCAGGCGGACCTGGTCATTGTGCAAATGCAGGAGGAAATGCAGCAAACGCAATCCGAGATGCAACAGAGTTTGCAGGAAAGCGACCGTCAGCGTGAGCAAGATGTTGCCGAACGTGAGGAACGCATTGCCGGGTTGGAGGGACAGTTGGAGCGTCAAATCGACGAACAGCGACGATTGCGGCAAGACCTGGTCGAACGCGAACGGGCATACGTTTCCGCATTTGAGGGCGTCATCGACATGGAACGCTTTCTCGCGCTGGTGCAACAATCCGATAACCCGGAAGACACTACGACAACGCCTGTGTCGATCAGCGACGCGGAACGCCGCAAAATGGCCGAACAATTCGCGCAATCTTACGTCGTGATGAAGAAAAGTTCCGACGCACTGGAAAGTCACATCACGGTCTGGATTTTTTACATCTGCTACTACGAGGATACGGACCGCTTCGATTTGGAATTTCAGGCAAACGGGAAACCGGTCGAACTGTCCGGCGAGATATGGGATTTTGATTCGCAGGAAAGACTTTCCAACCGCCTGATCCGGGAACTGACGGCCAACCCGAATCTGCCAACGCCGTCGGGACCGGTGTTCCCGATGTGGGGCACGAAAGGTGACGTCCCCAAACGCGTGCGTGACACGTTCCGGGCCGTGCTCCCCGCAATGCTGCAAGAGGTCAACGACATTTACACACGCGACCCGGTGGCCGGTGGCAAAGGCTGGCCACAGGCCGTCATCTATTCCGGTAGCATTGCTCCGCTGGGCAACATCCCACTCGTAACAGAGACCGTGAATTGATGGTGTTGTTACCCTGCGAAGATGAGAACAAGCGATAAAAACTTTTTTCGACACACCCGCTTCAAGCAGAGAAACGATACGTTTTTCCCGCAAGATGCCGCATAAGGGTGGACGACTGAAGATTTCCCCGCGTATGCCGGAAATGGTTGGCAAGTGAGAGAAATGGGGGAGGCGTTCAAAGGGTGGAAATGGTCTGATTCCTTAAATTTTCCTACTGCCTTGTCCAGGCTAAAACTGTAAGTTGACTAAAAATATAATCATTCGTTATCGAAGTGGAATTTCGGGTACACGGAGTCCAATTTGATTCGTGCATCGTCGGTGG
>WRMR01000464.1 GCA_009776995.1 Planctomycetaceae bacterium
CGATTGGAGTAAAGTTTCGAGTTCAGCAATCCGTTTGTCTTTGGCATCCATGCAACAAATTGTACATCATTTGAAGAAAGGCGACAACACCAGTTTGTTAATTTTCACCACTGAACAACGTGAACGGGTACCTTTTCACTTGGTTGACAAGGAAACCCGTCGAGATGTCGATGCCGACAACGTCGCGAAAATCTGTTTCGCTCCGTCTCGTGCCAACTCGGTGATCATGCCCTGCGAACCCGGCACTGGGGCGATCCGGTCAAGATCACGCTGTTCACCAACGATGGCACACGGATCGGTACTTGGCTTACCGATTGGAGTCTCACCAGCTTCCAACCCGATTCTTGCGGAGATATTTTGCGCGGATAAATTTCGACGCCCAACTGGTTGTGACTGCGATTTTTTGTTAAACTTTGGCATAGTGGTGGTTCTTTGAAAAATGATGGTTATTCTTAACACTTACCATTTTCCATGACCGCCGTCACTTTTCAACCATACACAACTTTTGAGGATAACTCGGCGCAACGGCGGCAATAACTCTTTCTTTGTTGCGCACTCGTATTAATCACCAAACAACAAGGGTTTTCCATGATGAACAAAACATTCAAGACATTATCCTTTGTCATCGTCGCGTTATCTGTCGTTTGGGCTTGTTACGGCTTTGGCTATACCCAGGAACAAAGGGCGGGCGAACGCATGGTGTTGACGACGGAAGGTGTGGAGTACCCTTTCCGTTGGTGTCCTGCCGGTACGTTCATGATGGGGAGTCCGGAGGACGAGAAGGAGCGGGAAAGCAATGAAACACAGCATCAGGTGACGCTGACAAGCGGGTTTTGGCTGTTGGAAACGCCTGTGACGCAGGCGATGTGGAAGGGAGTCATGGGGAGCAATTCGGGAGCTTTCCAGGAAAAAAACTTTCCGGTGAACTGCGTGTCCTGGACGGACTGTCAGGCATACGTCGAAAAGTTGAACGCACTCAAGTTGGCACCATCGGGTTACCGGTTTTCGTTGCCCACGGAGGCGCAATGGGAGTATGCCTGTCGCGCGGGAACAACGACGCCGTTTCATTTTGGAATCGCGTTGAACGGGGATAAGGCGAACTGCACCGGCCATTTTCCTTACGGCACAACAACGAAGGGGACGTCTCTGGACAGGACGTCGGAGGTGGGGGCGTATCCCGCAAATGCCTGGGGATTGTTCGACATGCACGGTAACGTGTGGGAGTGGTGTTTGGATTGGAAAGAGGACTATCCGGCTGGTGAGGTGACGGACCCGGTGGGGCCGGTGACCGGCGCGGAACGCGTGATTCGGGGAGGAAGCTGGTGTAGCAGTGCCGGTGCCTGTCGGTCGGCGTATCGGTACTCCTGCGAACAGTTCGACTCGCACTGGGTTCTTGGTCTCCGGCTTGTCATTGTATGCGAATAACAGATAACTTGGGGAAATCAAACATGAGATTATCGTTACCGTTATTTGGGCTTATCGTTTTGTGTTGTTTCCGTGTGCTTTTTGCGGAGGATGTGTTCCGGTTTCGGGGCGATAACTCTCAGGGAAAGTACAACGAATCGGGACTTTTGAACCGTTGGCCGGAAGAAGGATTGAAGCCCAAATGGGTCAACAGCGAACTCGGCGAAGGCTGGGGTAGTGTCATCAAGGTCAAAGACCGGCTCTATCTCACTGGCCTTGATGCCGACGATCCGAAAAGAGAATCCGTCATTTGCCTGGACTTGGACGGGACAAAGCTGTGGCAACAACCTGTCGGTGCTGTTTGGCGCGGTTCATCCTACCCCATTCCCCGCACAACACCGACTTATGTTGTCGGCAGCCGGGCTGATGACGATAAACTACTCGTGCTTTCCGGCAATGGCGAATTGTTTTGTCTGGCGGCGAATGGAAAACCTTTGTGGCAGAAGGATGTCACCGGGATTTATGAAACCAACTTCAGCAGGTGGGGATTGGCGGAATGTGTCGTCGTGAAGGACGACCAGGTTTTTGTCACCGTTTGCGGCAAAAAGGCGTTGGTTGTTGCTTTGAAGATTGCCGACGGCAGTGAAATCTGGAAAAGTGAGCCGATTGACGACATTGTCGCCTACGTGTCGCCCGCCCTTTGCGGAAACCGATTGATCGCCGTGACGGAAAAATATGTTTCGATGGTGGATATCGAAACCGGTCACCTGCTTTGGTCCAGCGATTTCCAGCAGGATTCCGGTGGTCCAATTGCGCGGGTCGAATGGTCCAATTGTAACCCGCCGCTGGTTCAAGGGAATCAGTTTTTTGTGTCCCAGGGCTACAATCAGGGCGGGGTCATGTATGAAATCCTGCCTGACGGCAAACATGTCAACAAACTGTGGTATAATAAAGTGCTTGACGTCCACCACGACGGTGCGGTGGAAGTTGAGGGACGGATCTACGGTTCCAACTGGCTGGATAACAATGTCGGTCAATGGGCTTGCCTCGACTGGAACACGGGGGAAACGCTTTACGATGAAGCCTGGAGCAATCTGGGAAAAGGCGTTACCATTTTTGCCGACGGCAAGTTATACTTGTATGAAGAAAAACGCGGGACGCTTGCATTGGCAAGCCCCGGTGACAAATTTGAGATCATCAGCAGTTTTCGGATGGACTTCGGCACCAAAGAACACTGGCCGCATCCGGTGATCAGTGACGGCGTGTTGTATGTCCGCCGCGGAAATTCGCTGGCGGCGTTCGATATTGTGAAAAAATAAGGCTTCAGCTACAGACTTCAGAGTATTACGTTTCGGATTTTTGGTTTCAGTTTTTTGGTCTTGGGTTTCGGGGAATTCCTGAAGTCTGAAGCCCGAAGCCTGAAGCCCCAACAACACAGGAGATTTAAAAATGAGATTACCACTAACGTTACTTGCGCTTGCCGTTTTATGTGGCTCCAGCGTGCTTTTCGCGGAGGACGTGTTCCGGTTCCGGGGCGACAACTCCCAAGGGAAGTATAACGAACCCGGCCTGCTGGACAGTTGGCCGGAAGACGGCTTGAAACCCAAATGGAAGATCGAGTATCTCGGCGAAGGCTGGGGAAGTGTCACCAAGGTCAAAGACCGCCTCTATGTCAATTGTCTTGACGCCGACGATGTGAAAAAAGAATCCGTCGTTTGCATGGATTTGAACGGCAAGAAAATCTGGCAGACGCCCACCGGTGCCATCTGGGGCGGCGACCACACCCACCCGCGCACCACACCGACTTATGTTGTCGATGAAGACAAATTGCTCGTGCTTTCCGGGGGCGGTGAACTATTCTGCCTGGCCGCAAAGGACGGCAAAGTGCTTTGGCAAAAAGAGGTTTGCAAAGATTATGAAACCCAGTTCGGCAATTGGGGTGTCGCGGAAAACGTGGTCGCAAAGGACGGCAAGGTGTTCGTGACCGTGGGCGGCAAAAAGGCATTGGCTGTGGCATACAACCTTGCCGACGGCAGTGTGGCCTGGGAAACCGCTCCCATTGAGGAGCGATGTGCCTACGTGACGCCGGTTTTGTTTGAAGACAAGTTGCTCATCCTGACGGCAAAGTGTGTTTCGATGATTGACGCCAAAAATGGCGAAGTGCTGTGGAGTGACAATTTTGAGCAAACCACTGGCGGCGCGGGCCGCATGGGCGGAATCCATTGCAACGCCTTCCTGATCAAGGGCAATCAGTTTTTTGTGACCCAGGGTTACGGCCAGGGTTGCGCCATGTATGAATTGACTGCGGACGGCAAAGGTGCCGAGTCGAAGTGGGCCAACAAGGGGCTTGACACGCATCACCACGGCGTGGTGGAAATTGACGGTCGCATC
>WRMR01000465.1 GCA_009776995.1 Planctomycetaceae bacterium
CTGCCACCGCGACTCGAAAGGTCGCGCGTTGACGCCGGACGACTTCAATCCCACGTTGACCCGCATGGAGCGACGCAAAAACGCCATTCTCATTACGGACGACAATGTGGAAATCATGCGCAATGAGTTCAAAAAGGTGTTTCGGTAAAAAATCATTTACGATTTGTTCACCACGAAGACTCGAAGAATAATGCAGAGTGCAGAATGTAGAATGCAGAATGATCTTGTGTTCATCCGGTTGATGGCAAAAATATTCTGCATTCTGCACTCTTCATTCTGCATTTCTTGTGTGCTTCGTGGTGAAAAAGGAATCTTCTTATGGTGATGAGTTCCGCCATTCGAGCCGGTCGTGCGTTCGTCGAGTTATTCGCCGACGATACCATGCGCGACGTGGCTTCCGTTCTTAAAGACCTCGGCGTTGCCACCGAAAAGCTGAACAAGAGTGCCAAGCTGACGCTGTTCAAGGAGATATTCGGCGTTTGGGCGATGGCCGGGGGTGCCTCGCTCACCGCCGCCGAATTTGAGCGGCTTTATGACGCCGTTGACAACGCCGGGGGCGTGGCGGCGCGCACCGCAAAGGAGATGGACAGCGGACTTGCCGGAAGTATGCGTATGCTCTGGTCGGCGGTCGAAGCGGTCGCCATTGCCATCGGCGAGGCACTCAACCCCGTCCTTCAGCCGCTCGTCGATTGGATGACGAGGGCATGCAGCGGAGTCGTGGTTTACATCACAAAAAACAAGGCACTGATCGTCACCCTCGCCAAAACCATTGCGGCAATTTTCGGGATCGGGCTTGCCCTGTTCACCGTGGGGCTTGGCTTCATCGCGGTCGGTCAAACCATCGGAACCGTTGCGTTTGCCATTGCCGCCGTCGCCCGCGTCATTTCGTCGGGGTTCGGCGTTATCGGGGGATGCTTTGCTGCGGTCGCGTTTGTGGGCAAATCGTTTGTTTCCGTGTTGACGGGAGTGACCCATGCGATTGTCGCTGTGGCCACAACGATTGCAAGCGGCGTCAACACTGTATTTCTCGTTCTGATGCGGCTCGGTGTCATCGCGTTGACTGTCACCGGAGGAATCGTTCGCGTCGCATGGATGCTGGCGTCGGGACTCGCCGGAGCCTTGGGCTTGATCATTCGCGCCGCCTTCGCCGTGGTCACGGCACTCGTTCCCATCGTCGCAGCTTTGGCAAGTGCGTTGATGGCCTGCGTTTCCGGCATCCTTTCGGTTACGGGAACCATTCTCTCCACCGTTCTCGCGGCACTGGCACCTCTCTTTTCAATGGTCGTGTCGGCATTGGCACCGCTTGTCACCACCTGCATTCTCGGACTCCGGATGATCGCCGGGGCGGTTTTGATTTCATTCGCCTCCATCGCTTACGTGATTGCATCCGCTTTCGTCGCCGTGGAAGCAACCGTGGTTGCATTCTGTGCAAATGTTGCGGCGTATTGCTCCGCCATCGTTGTGACGGTGCTTGGTGCCTTTTCCACCTTGGGGACAATGATCGTTTCCAGTTTGACCACGCTCCTCTCGGCGGTCATGGGATTCTGCGCTTCGGCTTTTACGGCCATCGGAACGGTGATCGCGTCGGCGTTTGCCACAGCGGTCTCATTCATCGGTTCCATGCTGGCACCCATCGTAACATATCTTGTTTCTGTTCTGTCGTCACTCGTTGCATCGGCAAGCATCGCCATTGCATCGCTGATGACCGCCGTCGGTGGCTGGATAGCAAGCGTCTTTGCGGCCATGTCGCCGGTTCTCGTTGTTCTTTTGTCCGTCGCGGCGGCGGTCGGTGCGGTGTATCTTTTGGTGGTCTCGCTCGGCAAAATCGGTGCTATCATCGGCAATATCCTCATGGGCGTTGTCAATGTCATCGGCAACTGCCTTTCGTCCATCTTATGGTTGATTGTCTCCTTCGGTGTTTCCGTTGCCGCAAAATTCCTGCAATGCTTTTCATGGATCGGTTCTGCGATTTGGGGACTCGTCAAACAAGTGGGGGCTGTGCTGGCGTCGGGAGTTGGTCGTATCGTTTCCGGCATTCGCGGGGCGTTGACCTCGGCGTGGGACGCAATCGTCAACACCTTCAAAACCGCGTTCAACCTGATTGGTGATCTTGTCACCGCATTCGGAAATTTCTTTCTCAACACCTTTCACAGCGTTGGCACCGCAGTCGAATGGCTGCGTGAACAGTTCGGCACTCTTTGCTCGTTTGCTGTGGAAACTTATGGTGCCCTCGTTGCCGCACTCGGTCGCGGTGACATTGAAGCGGCGATCCATCTCATTTGGGCAAGCATCAAACTCATCTGGGCGCAAGGCTCGAATGCCATTCTCTCGACCTGGTACTGGGTGATTGACACACTTCAAACCGCCTGGGCAAGTTGCGTCTCTAAGATCAGCGAACTCCTGACGAAGGCATGGTACGGCGTTCAGGAAACTTGGACGGAGTCGGTCTATAGCATGCAGACGATCTGGGCGGAGTTTTCACACGGCGTCATCACTGCGTGGAAAAAAGCGGAGGAGGCCATTGCGCAAGGAATCGGCTGGATTATTGCCAAGATGGAGGGATTTGACCCGAATGCGATGGCAAAAACCATCGCTGAGGATTACAACCGGCAGTCGCGTGACCGTGAAAATCAAAAGACGCAACGCCTGAAGGACATTCAAAGCGACCGCGACAAGCGGATGGGTTTGCTTGAGGACGAAAAGCAGGGAACGCTTGACATTCTCCAAAGCGACTTTGACAAAGCCGCCGGGATGCGCAACGCCGCGTATCAGGCGAAACTCGCGGCACAGCAGCGCGAATTGGAAGCGGCGAAGGCGGCTTACGACGAAGCGATCCAACGTGCGCAAAACCCGCCGCCCGTTCCCGAAGGTGAGGAGCCGGAAACACTCGTGGACAAGTTGAAGCGAAAAGCCGACGAAATGATGCGCGGGCTTGACTTCAATTTTGGTGACAAGGTGTCCGTGACAGGTTCGTTCAGTGCGGCGGCCATTGAAAGCATGGGCGTCGGCACAACAATGGATCGTGTGGCCAAAGCGACCGAGCAAAGCGAAAAGCATCTCGCCAAAATCGCGGGCAAGGATGACAAAAAGGAAAAACCGCAGGAAGCACCGAAAAAGGAGATGCAGGATGACAAGCCCGGCGAAGCGGAAGGGCTGGTGGTCAAGGAACTCAAACAGCACACCCGTTATCTCCGCGATCTTTCGGGCAATGGGTTGGGGGCAAAGTTTGCGTAAGGTACTTCGGAAATTTTGATTCACATTGATTTGCATAGGGCGTCAATCGGCTCTTTCCGAAGCCTGGAGTCTGAAGCCCGAAACCTTATTACCATGACGAAAATTGAAGAGATACTTGGTTTTAACAGCACGAAAGGCAAGGAGACCGAATCGGTCACGCGGCGATATTACGTCCGCGACGATGATCCGGCGTCGGCCAAAGCCGCTCTCGAACAGTATGCGAAAACACTGCCGGTTCCCAACGGGCTGGAACTTGGCGACGTTGCTCTCGACGAGGAGAAGAACGCAAACAATCTTTAGGCTTTCGCCAGAAATTAGTCGGCAAGAAACATAAAAATTGGCTTGTTTGGTGCCTGTTTATCAAACCAAAAAATTTGCCTGTTAATTTCTGGCGAAAGCCTTATTACGGAACGATCACGTTCCAGTCGCCTGACGCGGGATCGAAAACGAAAACCAAAATCGCCGATGATCTGCTTGAACTCTACGGCGAGCGCATGAGCGAAGGCCGCAAGAGCGGGTCGCATGAGCGGTTGTTCCGTATCAGGAATGCCACC
>WRMR01000466.1 GCA_009776995.1 Planctomycetaceae bacterium
GCGTTGATGCTGACGTCCTTGTCGATCACCAGTTGCTGGCCGCCCAGGACAATGGTTCCCCCGATGAGCGATTCGTCAAACGTGATGACCGTTCCCAAGCCGTTGGTCCCGGCATAAGCAATGGCCTCACGAAGGGAAACCAAGCCATCGTATTCATCAACCGTGTCTGCTAACGTTGTCACGACGATGGAAGGTGTTTCAGGATCGATCACTGTCCCGTCGTCATATTCATACGCCCCAATATCCACCGTGCCGCCCATAATGCGCGGGTTGCCGGCAAGGTCAAGCGTCAATCCCGTAGCAATGGCGTAAGTGTTGTCGCCCGCGTCAATCGCCTGCGAGTCTGGTGCAAGATGGTAATCGCCGGTTGTCGCGTCCATAAATAAGGGCTTGCTTGGGTCGTAAAGATCATTTTCTCCGGAACCGTTCGCCCAATCCGTAAAAGAGGAGAGGCTGTTGAAGCCGTTGACGAAGCCGACTCCAGAAAATCGATCAATATCCGTATTGGTATTTTCGGCGATAATCGTGTTGTAAAGATTCACTGTGGGAATGTAAATGGTGGAGCTGATGAAAACTCCACCCCCTGCCAAGGCAGCCGTGTTGCCGGTAATGGTGGTATTGGTCAGAATTGCTTGGTTAAAATCATCAATTCGCGGGCAGAAAAGGATTCCACCGCCACAGGCTGAAGAAGTATTGTCAGAAATCACGCTTTGAATGATCGTTACCTCGTTGAGTGCCAGAATTCCGCCGCCGCCGACTGCATCCTGTAAAAATAATCCCGGCATGGGATTCACCCAATTGCTGACATGATTATCGGAAATCGTACTCCCGGTGATTGTCAATAGACCGACAGAAAGCACTCCGCCGCCGCCGAGAGTGCGGCTATTGGTCTCGACTTGGTTTTCCTGCGGGGTTTCCACGCGATTGTCCGTTATCGTGCAACGGGTGATGGTCAGATTTCCCAGATTGCTTTGAGCGATTTCCGGAAAGCTGAATATTCCGCCGCCTCCTGCAAGAGCATTGTAAAAGAATTCCACAGGGACGGCAATATTGCCCGAAATGATGCTGTCGGCAATGAGAAGAGACTGCGAACGGTTGAAGATTCCACCGCCGCTGCCATTGATGACCGTGTTGTTCTCAATCGTGCTATTGGTGATTGTTGACTGAATCTCCGGTGGTATTCCCTGGGAATAAGCAATGTGAACTCCGGCACCGCCCTGACTGACTTGACCAGAATAGGGGTCGAATTCCAGTGTGTTCCCGGAAATGGTGCAGTGGTCCATCGTCAGGGTCAAGGCACTGACGCCGCCGCCGGTATTATTGGAAACCGTGCTGTTCGTGATCGTCAACTCACCTGCGGAAACACCGCGTCCCTGGTTGCCGCTGATGGTCGAGTTGCTGATAGTCAGAATGGTACCAACGACGCTGCTACGGATGTCTGACCAAGAGTAACTCACAATGTTGACGTTATCTGTCACTGTGCAGCCGTTGATCGTTGCAATGGTGTTATCCATGCAATAGATCGCGTTACCGCCCTGCACGGAACGGTTGCCGGTGAATGTTGAATTGTTGACCGTCAGACTGCCCGGTGTGCTGCCGTAATTACTGCCATAAACGTGAACGGCTCCGCCATAGAGGGCACTGTTGTCAAGGAATTTCATTTCGTTGAGCGTGAGGTTTCCGTCGTTGGACGCGATTCCGCCGCTCACCGTTTCCGGGGCATTTTCATTCGGTTTCATGCCGGACATTGTCATGCCGGACATGGTGACATCACACTCCGTCAGGACAAACGCCCGCATGGAGGGAATAGGGGCGGCGGCAATCGTGAGCAGATCGGCACCCGGTCCGGCAATCACCACCTCGGTGTTATACAAAGCGATCTGTGAATTCAGGACAATCGTCGCCGCTCCATTCTGGAACAATGCCGGGTCAAAGGTGATAGTGTCCCCAGGAAACGCATTCATGAGGGCGTCACGCAATGAGCCTGCCCCGCTGTCGTTTGTGTTGGTGACGGTGTTGCTGTTCGTGAGAACATCAAACGTGACCGTGTAAGAACCGATACTGCCGTAATCGCTGTAAATCACATTGCCGTTGACGGTTTTCCCTGTCCCTTCAACGGAAAGGTAATAGGTTCCCGCACCCAAGGCAATATTGCTGAAATGGGCGTCAAGGGTATCCGGCGAACCGGACGTATAAAGAACGGTTCCGGAAGAATTGTATATCCGGGCAAGTACGTCCAGAGTGGCATGTCGTGTTCCTGACACGACGTCCAGATTGACCGTTCCCGATGAGGTCAGGGTCAATTGAAAAAAGTCGATATCCGTGTTTCTTTCGATAATCCCGGTGGCAACCGCCGAACCATCGGTCACATTGATGACCGAGGCGGTTGCCGCCGTGTTTCCGTGGTCGTCGTTACGGTAGCTAAACCCATTATTTTGCGATGTGATGATCGCCAGGTCGTCTTCCTGATTGCTGGCGTTGGGATATTCGCCCTTGCTCCATTGGACCAAAGGCTGGTAGTATCCCGTTCCCATGATCGGAGCCCAACCGTTTGCGCCTTCATAATACTCTACAGTTCCTTGTCCGTCATGCCAAAGTCCCAGAGTATGTCCCACTTCGTGCGATATTGCGTTGGCGATGTATTTTTCGCTATTTGCGAGATTATTTGGAAAAACATAACAGGGAACATCCATGTGCCACGAAAACGTTCCGACAAAGGCAATTCCCCCGGCGGAACTTCCCAACCAGTCGTTCGAGCTTCCGCCAATGCAAACACGAACTCCCCACTCGGCGTCGTTCGATCCTGTTCTTCGCAAGGCTTCGACGCCGGAGTCTTGTGTCGTGACATTGACGTCAAACGCAATAAAGTCTTCGGCAACCCGTTGCCAGATGCTCTGGATCATTTCAAGCTCGGTACTGCTGAATGCCGGGTCGGCGTCCAGGGAAAAAACCGGCGTAACAATGTCCGCTCCCGGATTGACCTCATTTTTCCAAAGGTAACTCTCGTCGCCAGGAATTGAGTGTCCATGAAAATCAAGATAGATCGTGCAAGCGGCACCCGGATTGCTGTTCAGCAAAAATGTCTGCTCGAGCGCGAACGGCGGAGCCGATTCAGGAATTCCGGCTCTTGATTCCATTCCAAAATCAGGATCGCGCGAAGGATCATAAGGCGCACAACCGACGCATGATAAATCACCCGGGTGGACATATTCGTGGTCGTGAATATCCGACCAGGGCGAAGAGATCGAAAGCATCTGCCGTTCTTCGAGAGCCTCCATAAGGAGCCGGCGTTTTTGGGTGTAACGAAGGGTTTCACGATTGACAGACTGTGTGCGGAAGAGCTTGAACATTGGGAGTACCTCAAAGCAAAAAAATTGGGAGTACCTCAAAGCAAAAAAGAAGTTGTTGCAACAAGAATCAAATGAAAATGTGACCAATTCAACATTTTCATTATAATCAAAACACTTTGACAAGCCAGTATTTTGAGGCGAATTCGGAGAATTATTCCAAATGTTCAGGAACTGGTTGACCACGCCGTCGCAACCTACGCCGAAAATGCCAAAAAACCACCGAAAAAATCATCACTTATCACACCATTGCGTGAACGGTTGGAAAAAATTTGTGAATCACTTGACAACCGTCCCTCAAAATGCAAACATGGAGCCAAAAGAAACTATCTAGTGCTGTGTCCAGGCTAAAAGTTGAAGTTGACTAAAAACGTGATAATTGCTATATTGTTTGGGCTTTTTTAACCCTAACTCATGGAGGGATTG
>WRMR01000467.1 GCA_009776995.1 Planctomycetaceae bacterium
GCCCGCAAGGTGCGGGGAGGTGCTAAAACTCAAGGAATGATACCATTTCCGCCCATTTCTCGCTCCACCAATTCGCCTAACTTAACTACCAACCTCTGAACGGTAGGAAATTTTTTCGGCAAATTGCCGTCACCAGTTGCTATCGGATTGTTTCAGAACACTCCTGACAGCACGTCTTTGACCAAGTAACATCCGGCATTTGATCTCACATGGAAAAAGGTCGAAAGTCGAAAAACGTCGTGTCACGACTTTTCGATTTCCGCCAAATAAACCCGCATGGAGAGCGATTCAAGCGTCATGGGCTTGTTCATCTCGGCATAAGGTCCGTCATAATTCGGGAAAATATCTTTCGGCGATGGTGCCGCCGTGTCAAGAAACAACTGCCACCGGAAGCGTTTGGCCATGTCGGGAAACCGAAATTCCTGCGGCTGCGTACCGGCGTGACACATGATCATGACGTGATGCCGTGAGGGGTTATTCTCATCCGACTGCGGCATGGCCGAAAGCAGACAGATCAGGCTACGGTCGAGGCCGTTACCCCAGTTGATACCACCACCGGATGGTCCGTACCAACTGATGTCGGGCAACGCCCCGGCTTTGCGCGGCTGGCCGATCAGAAAATTCCGCTGCCGGACGGTCGGTTCGTTGCGGCGAAACAAAATCAGCGAGCGGCAAAACTGTAAAATATCGCTGTGCTTTCGCGGCAGTTTCCAGTCGAACCATGAAATCACGTTGTCCTGGCAATAGGCATTGTTGTTTCCGCGTTGCGTCCTGCGGCATTCATCGCCCGAAACGAGCATTGGCACGCCCTGACTCAAAAAGAGCGTTGCCAGCATGTTTTTGATCTGCCGCACTCTGGCCGCTTCGACCTCTTTTTTCCAGGTCGGACCTTCAACGCCATAGTTGCAACTGTAATTGTTATTGTCGCCGTCGCGATTATATTCCCCGTTGGCCTCGTTGTGCTTGCCGTTGTAGCTGACCAAATCATTGAGCGAAAACCCGTCGTGCGACGTGACAAAGTTGATGCTGCAAAACGGCGAGCGGTTGTTGTGTTGATACAGGTCGCTCGAGCCGGAAAGCCGGGTTGCCATCGCACCGGTCATGTAAGGGTCGGCCCGCCAGAAACGTCGCACATCATCGCGGTATTTCCCGTTCCATTCGGCCCAGCGGCGGTTGCCGAACGATCCCACCTTATAAGCACCGGCGGCATCCCAGGCTTCGGCAATGATTTTCGTGTCGGCCAGGAGCGGGTCTTCCTGAATCGTTTCGACTGTCGGCGGGTTGGCAACAATGTATCCCGCCTGGTTACGGCTGAAAATCGAGGCCAAATCGAACCGGAAGCCGTCGATGTGATAATTATGCACCCAATGGCGGAGGCTGTTGAAGATCATTTCGCGGACAATCGGGTGATTGCCGTTGACCGTGTTGCCGCAGCCGGAGTAATTCTTGTAGTACATACCGTTTTCGAGCATGTAATACACGCGGTTTTCGAGTCCTTTGAAACAGAGTGTCGGACCGTGCTCGTTACCTTCGCAGGTGTGGTTGTAAACGACGTCGAGAATGACTTCGATGCCCGCCTGGTGCAACGCCCGGACCATTTCTTTAAACTCACGAACCTGACTGCCCGGTTCCGAACCGGAAGCGTAACCCCGATGTGGCGAGAAAAACGCCATCGTGTCGTAACCCCAGTAGTTGGCGTTGACTTTTTTCTGCCCGTTCGTATCAAGGATCGGAAATTCGTGAATCGGCATCAGTTCGACAGCCGTAACCCCCAGCGATTGCAGATACGGAATTTTTTCGATGATGCCGAGGAATGTCCCAGGGTGTTTCGTCCCACTGTTTTTCGACTTTGTAAAACCGCGAACGTGCATTTCGTAGATAATCGTTTCAGAAAGATCGCGTTTGATATGCCGATCGTCCTGCCAGTCAAAATCGTCATCGTCAACCACGACGCACTTGGGCGGTCGCAATACGCCATCCATGGTCGGGGGCAAAAAATCACCTGCCAGAGCTTTTGCATAAGGGTCAATCAATCTTGCTCTTCCGTCAAAACGCTGCCCTTCCAGCGGGTTGAAGGGACCATCAGCCTGGTAGTGGTAAAGCTGACCTGTTCCGATTCCTGGAACGAAAATGCTCCAAACGTCGCCCCAGCGGTTTTCTTCGCGGTCGAAAGTGATGATTTCCGACGGATCAAGGTCATTGACTCTGTCGTAAAGCAGGAGTTTCATTGATGTTGCGGAACGGCTCATGACGACAAACTGCACACCGTCCTCACGGAGAATCGCTCCGTAAGGCAATGAGTACGTAAATCGTAACGCTGGAGGACGTTCCAAGATTCCCGATTGCCCCCGGGAAGGTTTGGCCAGAATAATAGTGTTACCTGTCGAATGATGTTGCTGTTCCGTTGACATAAAATCCGTTATATAAATCACTTCGCGCAAAAATAATGGCACGGCAAAATCACATGCAAAAATAACCATTTTTGCTCGCAATACGACTTTCCTACCTTGAAGTTAGCTTATAGGACATAGGTTAGTGCAATATTATTTTCAAACAAGGGTAAAACGTAAAAAACGTTTACATTCTGCACTCTTCAATTCTGCATTTCCTTCGTGTCCTCGTGGTGAGGAATAATCCATTGAACGGTTACAACGTCTATCTTGCACAAAAATCGAACAAAAAACAATCGAAACAAACCTCTGGTCGGGCAAAACGGGTTGTAACCACTGGCAAAAACAGAGAAAGCCTCTACACTAAGAGCATTGCAGATGTAATACGAAGTGGTATTCGTTGTACAATAATTAAATCATCGCGGGATTTGCACGGGAAACGTGTGTTATCCCATTACCATAGAGGAATTTGGGGAAAACATGACAAATCTTCCCATCTCCGGCGAAATTCGGTCGAGAATCAAGGAAATTTTGGGTTATCTTTCCTTTTCGGCGGGGACTCGCGACACCTCGTTTTTGCGTTCATTCAACGAAGTGTTTGCCTGGTTGTCAGAAAAACAGCCGCACCAAACCTGGCAAGCCTTGCAACAGATTCTTGTGCAAGAACTAACCATACTTCGTGGGGAATCGGACGCTTTTCGATCTTCCGACCAGGCAGCTACGGCTCTGACACTGGTTTTTGAAAAGCTGTTGCCTGCCTATCGCGAATTTCATTCTGACGCGCTCTTTCACCAACCGGACGATTTCCTGTTTTCACCGTTCTTTTTGGGACGTTGCTTCGAGATTCTGCTCTCACAGGAACAACCGTGGGACGACGAGGCGACGCTCATCCAGCAGGTGATTTGCCGGTTGAACGACTACATCGGATACCGCCCTGTTCCGGTTCTTGAGGGTCGCGAAAAAAACGAGGCCAACCCGCACGAATGGGTTGCGCCCATCCCGCTTTACCTCGAAGGCGTCGGTGTTGCAACGGGACGGTACCAGGCGGTGGTCGAAAAAGCACTCGAAATTTTGCGTGACACCGATCCGGCCATTTTACGCGACGCCTGTTTCGACCCGGACAAATTGCAGGCACTCGTACTCGATCCGCGTGCCTACGATTTTGATCACCCGGTCAATCGGCGTCCGAACTATCATTTCGGGACGTGGGACCCGCATACGATTGATAACAGCGGCTATTACCGGCGTTTTGTCGTTCACCAGGTGACGCTCGAAGGCATGTTATCGCGTCTTGAATCGGCTTACACGGGCGAGTCCGATGTTTCGGATGTTCCTTATGACGAATTGTTGTTTGAGACAGGTGCCGTGCTGGCGGGTACGAT
>WRMR01000468.1 GCA_009776995.1 Planctomycetaceae bacterium
GGTGGCGTGTTATCGAGGTAAGACGGCAGTTGTACACCGTCTGTCGGTAGCGTAACAGGAGGATACGGCACGGGCTGCTCCGGCTGTTGGCGATAGGGCGATCCCAACGGTTGCCCCGGCTGACGATTGTTAAACTGCATCGGTTGCACTCTCACCCCGGGCGTTGGCGACAGCAGTTGTGCGGGCGTGGTCACGTTGATTTGGCGGTTACCCATTTGCGACCACATCTGCTGGGCCATTTGGAGTACGATTTCCGCCTGTTTTTCCGACATGGGCACCGATCGCAACCGATCCGGAAGTCCCACGGTGCCATCGCCGTCCATGCGCTCGCCCATCTGCGTGAGCAGGATTTTGATCTGCGTGATTTGCGATTCCGTTCCCTTGATAATCAACTGCTTGGACGCCGAAACGGGCGTCACAATCGGAGCGGGAACCGTACTGGTGTTCGTCGTTGTGGCTCCTGTCCCGCCGACTTGGAAGGCACCGCCGCGCTGTTGCGTTGTGGTTCCGCTGCTGAAATAGTTGTCGATAGCTTCTTTGGCCGTCGAGGTGGAAAGCCGTGACAGATAAATCCCAACGGTCTTGTAACCGGCATCTTCGAGTTCCTTGAGGGCTTTGACTACTTTTGCATGGTCTTCGGCACGTCCCTGGACGACGAGTGCCCCGATGTTGGAATCCAGTTGCGCCCGCACATCCGGACGACCGGCAAGCAGGGTTTGCACAATGGCAAGTGCCGTTCTCGGATCAGCGGACGGGATCGGATAAACCTTGATCTCGACGCCGGATGGGTCCGTCGGAATATCGATCATCGTCAGGAGGCGTTTGGCGGCGGCTATCCGGTCAACGCGGCCAGTCATCAAAATCGACGTTCCCGTCGGGTCAATCGCGACACGCAAGGTCGCGTCGTTGTCGGCCAGCGGCAACAGTTGCTTGAGTTGGGTGACGGCAATATCCGTGGCAATATTTTTGAGCGTGACGATTTCAAAAACGGAGGCCACACTCGGATCATCGATGCCCCGAATGATTTCGCGGATGGTGCGCAATTTATCGCCAAATTCTGTCACGTAAATCTGTTGTGACCGGGGCAGTGCGACAACACGCCCTTGGGGGCCGAGAAATTGCTGAATTTCCGTCTGAACCACGTCAGGCGTTGTTCCGGTCAGGTTGAACAGGACTCGCACGACCTCGTAATCGCCAATGACGTCGAGTTTTTCGAGCGGCACGTCCCGGATCAGGTCATCCGGAAGCCCGTCCGCCAGGTTGGCCAGCATGAGCAATTTGGCGGTGCGGAACATAAGGAAATTTCTGCGGATGAGGTAACTGTTGAGCAGACTGAAGGTTTCGTCGATGGTATAGGTTTTGTCCGTTTCGTCCCGGTAGGAAAATGACCCTGGCGGGGCACTTTCCAACTCAAGCGACAAACCGGCTTCCGAAGCAAACCATTCGATGACCGTTCGCCACGGGGCACCTTGAAAAGCAATTCGCAGTCCGCGATTTTCGCCTGTCCGGTTGAAATCTTCGGGGCGAATATCCGGGTTTGGCGGGTTGATTGTTGCACGGTCGGCACGTGGCGCATTGGGACGTTGTCCCGGTTGGCCTTGTTGAGGTCCACGTTGTGGCTGCACTCCTTCCGGTTGACCATTCTCGGACAATTGAGCGGGTTGTACCGGCGCACCCTGTCCGGGCTGAAAACCGCCCTGGCCACCCTGACCTTGCCCCCGTTGTCCCGGCCCACCCTGACCCGGCTGAAAACCGCCCTGACGGTCTTGCCCTGGAGCGGTTCGGACCACGGAAACGTCGTCGCCGGAGGTGGTCGTGGTGACGATGGCGTCATCTTCCTCGCGGATCACAACAGTTGGTACAGACTGGACTTGCGCGGTCTGTGGAGTGGCGGAAACGGCTTGCAACGGTGGCGGATCGTCCGGAACATCGTTGGTGCCACGGTTTCCGCGTTGGGCATCCGCCAAGCCGAAAAGAATCACCAGCAGTACGGCCGAAATTATCGTAACTCGAAATTTGACAAAGTATTGTCGAAATATTAGCAAGGAGCTCACAGTTGCATCCCTCTGGGTAATATGAGAGGTTCAGGAAACAAACAGCAATTAGTTAATAATGTTATTGGCAATATACAACATTTTACTAAACCCCGAAATGACATAAAAGTATCTTTTCCAAGAATTTTCATGGTAACAATCAGCATTTATTATATAAAATTGTGTTTTCTGGAATCTTTTGGATGAGATTTTAGAGGTAGTCAAAACAAGTCGCATCGGTCACCCGCCTTAAAAACCCCTTCGTGGTCCTTTGCGACCTTCGGAATCGCCAGAGTAAGGACTCGCGCAAAAATCAGTTGTTCGAACACTCAGAGCCGCGACGGTCACGGAGCGGTCATTCCGCTCGATAACTCCCGCGGCTCTGATGAAAATGTTCACGTGATGATTGCGCGACTCCTAAGTTTGATTTCACCCGTAACCTGCAAGGAGGTTATCATGTGAATTGCCTGTTCGGCATGGAGTCCGGCGACGCTTCCGCCCGGGGCAACTCTGGCAATGTTCTTTTTGATCCATTATAATGCGTTTTGCATATTTGACAATTGTTTTTCGATACCGTTGATCCAGGAAAGGAACATAAATCATGACATCCACACGCCGAACTTTTCTCAAAACCGCGACCCTCGGCGCGGCAACACTTGCGTTTCCAATTCACAATCTGTTCGGCCAGGAAACCGAACGGGGATTCAAGGTCGGTATCTGCGACTGGGATATCAGAGGATTCATGGGCAACCCCGAATGCTTTGCTACGGCAAAAGAACTGGGATTTCAAGGCGTCCAGGTTTCCTATACGCTGGAAGGAAAATACACCTTGCGAAACAGTAAGGAAAACCGGCGGATTTTTCAGGACGCCGCAAAGAATACGGGTATGGAATTTTCGTCGCTGGCCATGGGACTGCTCAACGGCCGGCCTTTTGCACGGGAAGCCGACGCCGAAGAATGGACACTGGATTGTCTCGACGCGAT
This sequence comes from Planctomycetaceae bacterium, assembly GCA_009776995.1. Taxonomy (GTDB): domain Bacteria; phylum Planctomycetota; class Planctomycetia; order Pirellulales; family Thermoguttaceae; genus WRMR01. The sequence goes on from WRMR01000468.1 coordinate 3,018, forward strand.
GAAAGACCTTGAAGTCGAACGGGTTTTGATGGCATTTTTTGGAGAGGGAGAACTCAAAGACAAGCCGGAGGATCAAAAAAGCACCACCGAGAAACTCAAGCGGCTTGCCCCGCAGGCGGAAAAGCTCGGGAAAATTCTCGCCATTGAAACCTATTTGAGTGCCGAAGAACATCTCAAGATCATTGACGCCGTCGGCAGTGACGCGGTGAAAGTCTATTACGATATTCAGAACGCGACCAACAAGGGATACGATATTTTCAAAGAAATGGAACTGCTCGGCGGGAAAAAACTGATTGCCGAAGTTCACCTCAAAGACGATAAAAAACGTCTTGAAAACAGCCCTCTCGATCTGAAACGGGTTCGCAAGTCCCTGGAAGCCATCGACTATTACGATTGGTTGGTCGTCGAAAGTGCCGTCGAAGGCGATTGGAAAGAATCGCAGGCGGCCAATGCGAAGTTCGTGCGAAACTTATTTGAAATCAAAGCGTAACAGGACAGCACATTATTAGACTTGTTCTGAAACATCAAGTTAGCGAAGTTGGCGAAATTGCTATTGACTCAATTTCGTACTTTTTGTTATTTTGCCACGTTTTCCTTCCTGCAACAAGGAGGCAAAGATGGAACGCTGGCATCGTGCATTGACCAAAAACGACGCGGAATTCAAGCAACTCTTCGGAGTCAAGAAGGAAGTTTTTCACGAAATGCTCGCCGTTGTGACCGAGGGTTCCGTTCACGATTTCGGGTTGTTCA
>WRMR01000469.1 GCA_009776995.1 Planctomycetaceae bacterium
AAACTCATAACTCAGCACGAGAACCTTGTAACTGTCGAAGTAACCGGGATAACGCAGCGCGTTTTCAAGCAAAGTCGGACGGACGGCAACACCGTGCTTGACCAGCGGCAAGGTCATTCCGTAAAACCCGGCCAGGCAGTTGGTTTCGCCCGGCGTCGGTCGCGTCGGATCGTCCGAACGCCTTACGGAGCCGTCGCGAATGAATGGTTCGGCCCGCTGAAACATTGCCGAATCGCTGACAATCACGCCGATCCCGTCGATCGCTCCGTGCCAGTCGATTTCGGACTGATCCATATCGCGCAACTGGTTGAACACGGTCAAAAGCATCGTTGCGTAATCGTCGGGGATGGTTTTCGCGTCGGGTGATCCGGCGGGATAGCGGCCGTTAAACACGCGTCCCGGCCAGGGACAAACCTCGTAATAGTGCGAATCCGGTGCCAACAGTGAAGCGACCAGTGTGCAAATATAGTTGCGACGATAGTCATCCCAATCATAATTCGGACTGTCTTCAATCGGGTCGGCGAGCAGATATATCCGCTTGCCCGAACCGCGTGCGAGTTCCTGCATACAGCCGTATTCGAGAAACGCGCCCTCGAAGGTCCGCTCTTCCCGGCGGCCTTCGTAAATATTCGGCGTTCGGGCAGTACCTGTCCAAGTCTGGCAGATCAAACCGTCCACGCCCGGCAAATCAAGCAGTGCCGATTCGGGGCTGACGATATTCCATTGCGTGTAGTTGATCAGACTGTGCGTTGGAACGTAAAATTTCAGTTCGCGGCCGTGTTTGAGTAACGTGTATTCCTTGAGCGATTCAGACAGCTCGGCGATGGTGCGGCGGTAAAGATAATGCTTCAGCTTGCTGGCACGGTACTGCGCGTCGCAGGTTTCGTTCGGGCTTTGCCACGGTTCGCCGTAATAGATTTGCCACGCTCGTTGGAACGCCCCGGAATAACCGGCAATGGCCCAAAATTCCGGCTCTTCAAGATGTACGGCCAAAACGCCGGTATCAACCGCCTTTTTCAAGCCGGTTTCGAGATAACGCCCAAACGAAACGGACGGCACCATATACGGCGTGCGCGGCCCATGAATGGTGGGGTGGACTGGGCCGTTTGCGTCGTGTTGCCCTTGATCCCAGTGGTCGATGCCGTCAAAATGGCCGTCGAGGTAATGCGTGTAATTTCCCCACGAGATGCCGGTCATCAGGTGCAAAACGTAGCCCGCGTCTTTGTAGGATTCCAATGCGGCGAGTTCCCGTTCTTCAATCCCGTAAGGCATCACGGCGTCCGTCCGCAGATCAAAATCGCTTCCAAGCGGCCCGTGCTGCTGGTAGGTCGTCCGCTCGAGCGAACGCGGCCAAAGCAGGTACGGCGTCGGCATCCGCTCCGGTTCCTCTGCAAAAAGATCAAAAAACGGCAGGAAACATGCGCAAAGCACAAACGGCAGAAGTTGATGTCGTGTCATCGTGGGTTCCTCGTTGGGGGGTGAACAAGGCGGCAGGAAACAAAACGTTGTTTTTCTGATACCACCTTGAATTTTACCCAACGGGATACGTCTCTGTCAACAAGAGACCGGGTAAGAAGTGTCTTTCAGTGATGTTCGTGCAAGCACAACAGCCGGTAACGCAGAGAGGTCACGAAGTGGCCGAACGGAGTGACCGGTTTTTTTGGCGGAAACCACCCTCTCCGGTCACTCCGCTCCGTTCCCGGCTGCTGTTCCATATTTCTTACCAGCCGGTCAAAAATCGTACCAGATGCCGAAACCGAGTTTCTCCGTCGTTCGGTTGTGAAACTCGAACTGGTCGTCATGCCCGTTCAGGTATTGCAGTCCCATGCGAAATAACTGGTTACTTGCCCCACGCCACTGCCAACCGACCTGGCAACAAAGGTAGCCGCTATAGTTGAGTTCCTGAAACAAATGCAGGTTGACTGCGGCAAACGGCGTCCCGCGAAACCCATGAGCCGGGCAAACCGGCGCGTATTCCAGGCCGAATTGAAATTCCCACGGTTCGGTTTCATCGCCGGTAAAGAATGCCCAGGCAGTTTCCGCATACGTCCGCCAGTCTCTCCAAAATCGTCGCGCAACGGCAAAAACAAGCGAATCGCGAACGTAGTTGAGCCGCGCATCACCGGTGCGGAGCATATGTTCATCGCCCAGGTGCGAGCTGAGGTGATAGTAAGCGAATTTGAATTGCCACTTCCTGCCGCCGAACGTCAGCGGCACACCAGCACGAAAATCATCGGCCATCATGTCGCGCTCGTGCTCGATGTCCATGCGGAGCAGGACCGCCCCTTCGATGTCAAGCTGAACCCCTTCCGGCAACACCGCGTTGGGCGTCCCGAAACGGAGCAGACCAGCCCGACCGCCGAGTGACGCGTCCCAGACATTTTTGAAATTTTTGTCATGCACCCACATTGTGGCAATTCGCGGCTCTTTCATCCCGGCAAGATAGGAAGGATAAATCAACCCATGCGGCAACAGTTGCAGCGTCCAGGGTTGCTCGGACAATTCCGACCAGTGATCGTAGGACGGATATCGCGGAACAAGTGTTTGTGCGCTATTTTGTCGGAACACCGGCCTGTTCCCCATGGCAAGGTATCCACCCGAATTTGTTTGCGGCAGGTAGCCATTTTCAGAGTCAAAAACGCTTGGGTTTCCGTAATAATCCCGATTGTATGGTTGCGGGGATACATTTGTGGCCATGTAAGTTGGTGTCGATGTCACATAATTATTAAGCGGAGGGCTGTCATACTGGTTCCAATGATTGGGTGAATCGGAAGGCAGAAAACCAGATTGCGCAAATATACTTTGTGAAATAAGATTGAAAATGATTCCTGAAACGCAAAAAACAAGCAGGAAAAAACCGACAAAACAGCTTTGGAGCAGTCTTGTTCGATTTTTCGCTTTTTTTATCAGAGGTTGTCGTGATACAAAATTTTTCATAAGTGGTACTTTCCCGCAAAATGTAACGGTTCGCTTGAGTATGTCGAACAGATAAAATGGGGGTGTCTTGACTAAATCATAACAATTTTCCCATTGTCAAATCAATGGCAAAAAGATGTTTTTTTCTGTTTATCCCTGATTAAGTGTTTGTTTATTTGCATTTGATGTTGCGAGGAGTAAGTTTTGTACCCATGTTGTCGTGGTAACGTTTCCGGTTGAGACGTTCGGTGGGGCAGGTGGCACCGTCGTTGTCTTTGACCGGTTTTCGGCACCAGGACCAGAATTATGCAGGATTGCCCAGGCACGGCACCGTTGGTTCGCGTACCGTTGAGGATGTCACCCTGCTTCATTGGGGTGGAAAAAAGTTCGGGATGCTGCTCATAATTTTCGTCGATTCCACTGACGAAATTTTGCGGGATCAACCAGAATGCGGCCATATTGCTCTTGGCTGATTGGCAAAATGATGATACGCTTTTGCCTTTGGGACGACGATGTTGTCGTTCCTCGGACCATGATTTACCTCCTGTTTTGCCTTCCACAAGGCGTATTCATGGCATTTTTTGCGATTTGTGTCATTGGCAGTTTCTCCGGTTTTTGCAATTTAACAAACACTTAATGCGGTAGAAGCAACAACGTTTTATGGCAGAGATCGCCGAGGACGCAGAGATTTTAAATCATTAGACTTGTTCTGAAACATCAAGTTGGCGAAGTTGGCGAAATTGCTATTGACTCTATTTCGTATTTTTTGTTATTTTACCGCGTTTTCATTCCTGCAACAAGGAGGCAAAGATGGAACGCTGGCATCGTGCATTG
>WRMR01000470.1 GCA_009776995.1 Planctomycetaceae bacterium
ATCACCAAACCAGAACGGTGTGGTTGCGCCTGCCCGGCAAGCGTATTCCCACTGCTGTTCGGTGGGAAGATCAACCTTGAGCGACGTTTTTTCACTCAACCACCGGCAAAAGTCATTCGCACGGTTCCAGTTGACCCGCACGACAGGCAGATCATCGTCATTGACATTGTATCCCCGGCGTCCGAACTGGTACATATGGCGCGATTCGATTCCGCTGTGATGAACCGGATCAAATCGCCGGAACTGGGCATTGGTGACTTCAAACGTTCCCATCCAAAACGGCTTTTCCAGTTCCCCATAAGCCGGAATGCGTACCAGTGTGATCGCAAGACCATCGCCGAGATCAATGGTTTTCTCAATTTCACGTGTGGAGTCGTGCTGGAGACGTTTTGCTTCGTCCGGTGATATTGCGGCAAACCCGATCGGTTTTGTTTCCGGCAACGGCAATGGATTGACCGTCGCTCGGAGATCGACGGCTACCACCGGAATCGTTTTTGCCGATAGCTCTTGCTTTTCAAACTCGATGCCGACCGCGCCGTAGAGTTCCGTCAGATCGACGCGGCGTTGCGCGATGTGGTTGAGTTGGGAGCCTTTGTTGGCGTCCGCCCAATTCCCGTGAAAGGGCGTGTTCATGTCAATCCAGGTGATCAACCGGTTCCACGAATCCGGGTCAAGTTCGACGCCGTAATGCCCCTGTTTGAGGAGTTGCACCAACTCCGTTGTGTTCGCGGAAAATTCCATCGGCGACAAGGGACCGTAATCACTTTCAATGCCCGGACGACGCACAAAACGTTGCAGGTTGTCGTAAGCGATGGTCCATTTGCCGCCCCAGTGTTCACCGCAATTGCCCGAAATCACGGACGTCCAGCCGTCAACCATCTGGTCGCCCCGCAAATTGATCGCAAACGGCTTGCCGTCAATGGCCGTGCCGACGGAACGGTTTTTGACCAATTTCGTGTTGGCCGTCTGATCCGCTTCACCGTTGTGGCACGAAACGCAATAAGCGTCGAGTACGGGCTGCACCTGTTCCTGAAAGGAGAAGCCGCGCACGTTCAATTGGTCGAGCAACGTTTTGCCGCCGGGGTTGGGCGGATTGTAGGGCGTGATCTCTGTCGGTTTCTTGTTCAAGGCAAGCGTGAGACCGGATTGCGTCTGCGGTGTCGAGTTTTGCGGTTCGTGGCAACCAGCGCAATGCAGGTTTTCGCCCGGCATGGCCGTCATCCAGCTTCGCATCAACTGCATCGCCTGACCGTGTTCGTCGAGCGGCAGAACCGCGACGGGCAAGTTGGCCGGTACGCGGAAATTCACCGAACCGTCCGCTTCCACCGGAACCGTTCCCAGCACGGCGCGAATGTCCCACGGACCGTCCTGCCCCACGCTGCCGAGCAAACCACCGGTGTTATGGTAAGCGTAATGGTAGGTGTAAACCTTGAGTGCCTTGACCGTCCCGCGCGGAATGCCGGTCAGTCCCGGCCCCTGGTAAATGTCCGAAACGTAAATATTCGCGTCGTCCCGCGCCAGGTCAACACGGTCGGCAATGACCGGCGGACATTTCACCGCCTTCACCGGAATCGGTTCCACCAACGCATTGTCAGGAAGCTCTTTCAGCAGGATCATGTTGTCGAACACATCAATGAAATAAATCCCGTAGGGCAAATCCGGCGTCGGCTTCGCGGAGACAAGGAAATACTTTTCCGAAAGCGGAGCCGGATGCGCAAATTTCGGCCAGGCTTTGCGCGTCAAGCCGTCGACGACGACCGCTTCGACTTTTTTGCCGAAGCCGGGCACTTTTTGCACGACGCCATCCGCTTCGTAGCGGCCGATCGCCGGGTCAAGAATCACGAGTTCCCCGGTGCGTCCGTTGTCGTGATGCCCCGTGATGACGCCGATGACTTTGGTCGGATGATCCGGGATGGGGCGTGTGTAGAAAATCGAATTCGGCCAATAACTGTTGCTGCCGTAATACTCGAATTGCGACGTGCCGTCCGGATTGCAGTGAAACAGAAATCGCGTGTTGGCATGCGGCGTGTCGGCGTATTCCCACCGGGTAAAGAGGACGCGTCCGTTGTTGAGAACCCTCGGACACCAGTTGTGTTCCTGGTCGAACGCGAGTTGCCGGTACTCTTTCGTTTTGGGATCAAGCAGGAAAAGATTCGCGACGTGCGAAGAACCCGCCACGCAGGGCACACCGACCATCGCGGCGGTACAGGTTGTGATGATCCGCCCGTCGGGGAGGTAACACGAATCGTAAAAGTCAACATCGGCATCGCCGCTCGTGATTTGATCGGCTTGTTTCGTATGCGTGTCGATTTCAAAAATATGCCAACGGTCATTGTTGCCGACGGCGGAAAACATGAGTCGATTCGCGTCGAAATCAAGGCACAAATCACTGATCAACGTGTCGCGCGGCGGCTTGTAAAACGACCGGAGTTCCGCATCTTTCGACCTGATGTTCAGTGTCATGATTTCGTCGTCGTAACCGTTTTTCGGCAGTGACGAATTGCTTTCCCAATTCAACGGAAACCCGAGTGCAGGTCCTTTGTTGTTCCGGCGGACGAGATAAATTTCATCGAAATCAACAATTGGATTCGCAAGAAAAACCGCTTCGTAACGCAATTGCGACAATTCCTCTGCACCGGCCTGTTTTGCGATGAGTGCGTCGAGTTGTCTCAAATATTCGTTGCCGTTCGGGTAACGGTCGCCGTAAGTTTCGATCAAGTCGATGATCGCCCGGCGAATGGCTTCCGGTTGCGATTCGGTGGCCGTCAGGTTGGTTTCGCCCTGGTATTGCTCGGGAATCACCGGCAGTTTCTGCGCCTTGGGACGTTCGATCTTCCATTCCGGCGGCAACGGACTCTCCGAAGTCAACCTGAACCTCGCCAAATGCGGCGGCGGATGGCTCCCGTCTGTTGTGATCCTGATCGTCTGTGTCCCAGCTTCCGCTATGGAAAACTCGACCGGGTCGTACCACTCAGCGTCAATGGAGTTCCAACTGGAAGTCCTTCGTTCGTTGCAGATCAGGCCGAGTTTTGCATCGCCGAGATAAACTGTCAACGGGCGGATTTCGTTCATGGCTGCAAATACGGACATGGAGTATTTTCCCGCAACAGGAAACGGGATGTCATATTCCACTTCCGCAGGACTTGCCCCGCCGTTGGCAATGATCGGCGGCCCGCCATTGCGATACTCGTCCAGAAAAACAGCAAAATTTCCGCGATCGTAAGCCCATGCCTCAATTTCAAAGGCATGATTCGGCGGAGATGAATCCCCGGCAAGACATAAACCGGCTGACGCAAAAACAGGAAGCATCAGTAACAATAAAAACAGTGTGAATCGCATAACCATACCTCCTTTGTGACTAAGATTTTGGCATCATCAATTACGCAAAATGCGGCGACAGATCATCCCAACTCAACTTCGGGCGTCTTTGTGAACGGCAACTGAAAGCGTAACAAAGTGAAGTGACCGGATGAACCCGCGTTCGATCCGGCCACTGCGCTCCGTCCCCGGTTGCCGCCGAAAATTACAGATTGAAACTTTGGCGGAATATGACTATTCCGGAAAGTCCAGTTTATACTTTTTATCATTCTTTGTAAACTCCAATTCCTGTCCTTCTGTCCCGTATCCGTACTTTTTCAGCATGGGTTCGAATTCTTTCGGCGGGGACGTACCAATATCCCCACCCCACAAGACATTGACTTTACATTTTCCTTTCGGGACGCCATCCTGACTAAGCGTATGAA
>WRMR01000471.1 GCA_009776995.1 Planctomycetaceae bacterium
ACCGGAGTCCTCGCAATCGCACTCCACGCCGCTGAAATCAAACGAAAAATAACCCAAAACACCCACTTGGACAGAAAAACTCACACCTGACCATGAACGGTAGGAAATATGCTGGATTTCCGAATCGGGACAACTTTTTGTACGATTCCTTTATTCTCGAAACGAGGTAAATTATGGGAAAAAATGTTAAAATGGGGAAGGTGGTCTACTTATATGCTTTTACCCTTGTTGAACTCTTGGTCGTCATTGCAATCATTGGTATTTTGATTGCACTTCTTTTACCGGCGGTTCAGGCCGCTCGTGAAGCCGCACGCAGAATGCAGTGTTCCAACAATCTGAAGCAGCTCGGTTTGGCTCTGCACACGTATTATGACGCCCATAAGGCTCTTCCACCCGGTTGCCTGATTCCCGGCAACGTCTTGACGGCAAACGGTTTTCCGACGACAAGTCAACGCAATGGCGACCATTGCGTTACGGGAGCTTACCCCGATTGTACACCGTGGAATATGATCGGTTGGCCTGCGTTTTTGCTTCCTTATGTGGAGGCGACCAGCCTCTATTCGTTGGTGGATTTTAATAGTGCCGCCTTCCTGCCAGTGGACATACCGGGTGATTATGATACTGCCGATTTAAAGGCACACACCAGCACTTATGAAACCAATGGAATTTATGCGGTCAACGAAGAAGCTGCCCGGAACGCTCCGACAGTTTTCAAGTGTCCGTCAGCCGCAGTTCCCGGGATCAAGAATACGGTCAAAGATTATTCCGGCAATGCGATGAGCCGTGTTTTAACCCGTGCCGCCGATGGCACGGAAACATGGTCGGCAACAGTGAATCCGGATCGTTATTATGGGCAGGGAGGCAACACCGGATTGTTCAATCGGGCAAGTGGTTATACGTTGGGTGACATCGCTGACGGCACCAGTAATACTCTCGCGTTTCTGGAAGCACATTCCCAGCGTCCCTTGGTGACCACCAGCGGAAAATCATTCAATCCTTTCTTCTGGGTGCATCATCAGGGTCAAGGGCTTATCATGACTGACAGTGGGGCGGTTGAATACCATATTAATGCCAAAAATGACGATGATGGCGGGACCCGTACCGCTTACAGTACGCATACGGGTGGTATTAATGTCGGGGTGGCGGATGGTTCGGTTCAGTTTTTGAGCCAGACGGTTTCCCATTACTATGTCTATCGGGCACTCATGACCAAGGCTGGCGGCGAATCCGTCTCGATTCCGTAGTACCCGCCAAGACCCAACAGAGCCGCAATCGTAAGATTGCGAAAAATATACCACAATCAAACGATTGCGGCTCTGATATTATAGATCATCATGGAGAACACAGATGATAACACGAAGAATGGCACCTGCATTCCTTTTGCTTTTTTTGGCTCTTGGGACCGGCTGTGGTGGCAACAACCAGAAGTTGATCGGAACAGTGACATTTTCGGATGACGGTTCCCCATTGAAAACAGGAACAGTCGTTTTGGAAAGCAATAACCGATGTGGGCGTGGCGTCATTGATACCAATGGAAATTTCGTGATGGGATTTGAATCCGAAAAAGACGGCATTCCCAAAGGTGAAACCTATAAGGTGACTATTGTCAACGCCTTGGAAGAAACGGGCAGGGACAAATCGGGTATGCCGATTCTGACTCCTTTGATTAATCCCAAATACGGTAACCCGAACACATCCGGCTTGACCTTCACCGCTGATGGAACAACCAAAACACTGGACTTGAAAGTGGATCGCTAGTCCTCGATCCAGGCAACCGGTTCAAGCGTTTTTTGACCGAACTTCCGGGCTTTGGATTGAGGCGGACTTGTGCAAAAATTTTTCTGTGTCCCAAACCAGCAATTCCGTTGAAAAACCGTGTGGTTTCCATTATAATGGCAGGTGGTGTATCATTCTGTTCCGTAGCCCTTTCGATGTTTCGAGGTCATCTCATGAAACGTTTCCATCGAACGCAACCTTGCTTTTGGTTTGCTTGCTTTCTGTTCCTGAGTTTTTCCGCGTCGCCGTTGTATTGCGATGAAACGGCGGATTTCCCCTTAAAACTTGCCCTGTTGCTCGACGAGCCGGTCAATGTGCCTTTGAGTCTCGAATCATTAACCGCAACGGAAATTGCCGGACGTGTTGCCACCCAAATCGCCAGCAAGCGGTCCGGTGCGGTCTTGCTACATTTGAACGAATCGGGAGCGATTGTCAGGCGTAACAATGAACCGTTCGATTTGTCACAATTCGACGTGCTATGGCTGCATCGGTCCGAAACGACGCTGGCAAGCGATTCACCGTTTGCGTCGGAGCGGTTTGTCAGCCAACTCAAACAATTTGTCGAACGCGGCAACGGGCTTTTTCTGACCGGCGGGGGAACGCTTTTGCTTGATCAACTCGGTCTCGACACGGTGGCAACGCGTCCGGTCACATTCGGCGATGATCGTGACCAGTCGGGCGTCAAGCCGTTGGACAAATCGCATCCGGTTTTTACCGGTGTCGATTGGGATCGCGGTGTGCTTTGGTTGTCGAACGCGGCATATCCTGCGTATGAGCATTTTCAAGTGACTGCCGGCAAGCCGTTCGGTGAAAACCCGCAAAGCACTGCCGCGCCGCATCTTGAGTATCCGCTCGGTGAGGGCAAAGTGATCGTTGCGCCATGGCGGATCGGCGCGGTTTACGACAAGGCACCCGAAGGACACCGCCGCAATTTCGAACAGTTGGTCGCCAATTCCTGCGCATATCTTGGCGGGTTGCTGACCGAACCGGCACAGTTTCCAACGCAATTGGAAATCGACGCCGAATCACTTGAATTGGCCGTCCGGCATCTCGACGCAATGTACGGTGATGATTACCCGAATGCGCAGGAGTACCTTGATCGCCTTGCGCAACTGCGGCGTGAGGCCGAAAACCACTCGCTTACGCTACATGCTCTGAACGAGGTCGAAGCAAAGCTCGAAACCCTCAAACGCGAGGCTTTGCTGGCCAACCCGTTGCTGGATTTTTCGCAATTGCTCGTTTTGCGGCGCAGTGAAAAGGAACTCGGACTGCCGCTCAATTACACCGCCAATTCGGTGATTCCGAAAAACGGTTACGACAACCAGCTTGTCGTCTTGTCGGATTGGAAAACCTCGCCGAAACGGCAAACGCTTTTGGAACCGCCCAGCGGCCGTTTCGTCGGGGACGTTGATTTGCATTTCAACGCCGACCGCATGATTTTCAGCATGGTCGATGAAGACGAGCACTGGCGTGTTTTTGAAATGCGCCTTGATGATCCGGCAAGCCTGCGAAAACTGCCGCTGATTCCCGACGCCGACGTTGACAATTACGACGCGTGTTATTTGCCCGACGGGAGCGTCGTGTTTTGTTCGACCGCCCCGTTTGCAGGCGTTCCCTGTGTCAACGGCACAAGCCCGACCTGCAATCTGTACCGGCTTAACACTGACGGCACAATCCGGCAGTTGACCTACGAACAGGATCAGGACTGGTGTCCGACGGTGTTGAACAACGGGCGATTGCTTTACCAGCGTTGGGAGTACACCGACATCCCCCATGCGATGGCGCGTATTTTGTTTCATGCGAACCCTGACGGCACAAACCAGGTCGCTTATTACGGTAGCAGTTCCTACTGGCCGGGAGCGATGTTTTTTGCCAAACCGATTCCGAACGATCCGAACAAGTTCGTCGCGATTACCGGCGGTCACCACGAATTGCCCCGCATGGGCGATCTCGTCCTGTTCGA
>WRMR01000472.1 GCA_009776995.1 Planctomycetaceae bacterium
CGTCGTTCCTGAACCGTTTGTCGCCGTACCCGCAACAGCCGTCCCCACCGCCGTGCCAAGCGTGATGCCGGTTTGAGCAATTTTCCATGTCGGGGCGGCACCTGCTGCTCCGGCAGTCAGTACCTTGTCAGCATCCGACGCACCGACCGCAGGGATATGCACGGTCGTCGAACTCGTGTGATTGGTCAGATCAGTCGTCGATGCGGCACCGACTTGTGCCGCCGTCGGTAACTTATGCACGTGATCGCCGCGAGCAGGCAGTGTGCCCGAACCGACAATGGCGGTCGTTGCCAAATCCGCAGGTGCCGTTGCGAAAAACGTGTAATTGTGAACGTGATTGAATGGAGCCGCCGTGGTCGCGTTCCCGGCTGATGCAGTCCCGGCGACCGCCGCCGGTGATCCCGTGCCGAGAGACGGTTTCACGGCAATCTTGTCGTCCACGTATTTTTTGCGAGAAGCATGCGAATCTTCCACCGGATCGCCCGGCAATATAATATGATTTCCAAATTCAAGAGGCATAAGAAACCCCGGCTTTCATTGAATGATAACTTTGAAGGTTCGATTGGCTTGTAAGATCACATCGGGAACGAGTCGCAAAATATTTTCCGACACGGGCTCCCAATTGACAAAGAAACGATGTTGTGATAGACTTGTTACGTCGTAACAAGTGATTTCCAAATCCACCGTCCCAAGATCGTGTTGGATCGGATAGGAAGCCGAAACGCCGTCCGTGACAAATTGAGTGGTTTTGCCGATGCGGTGTTTCTCGCGGTCATTGGCGTGATTGCTGATGCTTTGCTCAAGTTGCGTGACGGTCGGGCTTTGAATTTTGCCGGTAACGGCTAAGGTTTCGCATTCGACCTCCACCGTATCAGGCGGCGGAAGTTCGTAATTCGGGTTGATGATACTCATGCTACATTGTGTCCTCCCTCATCCTCGTTGTTGATGAAAAATAGTGATTTCATGTGTCCCCTCTACTTAGGTAGGACAGCGAAGGCTGCAAGTGTATCTCAAACTTGTTTCCACGATTAATTATTTTTTCGCAATTCGGAAAGTTTGACGCGGGGCCGTTGCGGTTTTTGGATCGTTTTGAGCGTTCCGAGTTCGACGCCCTGCATTGATGCGGCGACGGCGCAGCCTACGAAGCAGTCGAGCCAGTGGTTGTCGGGATGCGAAGGCCGGATTTTCCATTCGTCCACGGTGCGCCCGTTGGCGGATGCTTGAACGCGGTATTCGGCGACAAGGTGTTCCGCCAGCATGGTATGCACTTTCGGGTCATGCCCAAACAGCGAAAAACAGCCCGGATCGCCCATGTTCACCGCAAAACGCGCATGCACAAACGTTTTCCAGTAATTCGTATCAATCAAAACGTGCCGTACTTGTCGTTTGCCCGCCGTGTTGGGAACGCGCCAGTGATGGCCGACGCGGTCGCCTCGCTTTTTGGCATAGTCCGAAAACGGGATACTCGATGCGCCGACGTACTTGCCATGCGACGGAAAAAGCACTCCGGCATGTTGCGATTGCCGACAAAACTGATACACAACGTCCGTCGATTGCCCCCAATTGCCGTCGATAAGGCATTGATTAATGCGCATTTCGACGCCGTCCTCGCGGTAGTAAGAACGATTGAGCCGTTCATCGCAGAGCTTTTCGAGTCCGCCATAGATCGCCCCTTCGAGTCCGCTGTTGGGAATCGCCGTGGCCAGTGTTTTTTGGATGTCGCGCAGCGTAAAATACACCCTTTGCTGATCCGGCCACGTCCCGTAATCCAGAACAAACCCGTTGAAACAGCCGTCCCACGCCGCCAGCAACCAGTACAGGGCTTTTTGCTGGACGTCGATGAACATGGTGAGATGATTGCAGTCAAGCGGAATCACGCCGCGATCATAACCGTTCGTTTTTTCGGCGATCTGCTCCGATGTCATCATCTCTTCGCCGGGTTTTTCGACGATCGGCTCGTTCTGATATTCGGACATAAATGCTGTCTCATCCCGAATTCGCAAATTCATCGCATGTTGCAGAGCGGAAATCTCGTCGTCGTTGTAACGTTCCGGCCAAGCGACCCGCGATCCGGAATCCATCGCGTCGCGGTTTTGTTCATAAAATTGCGTTGCAATACTCCCGTCACCGTCATTGCGCAGCGAATCGCCGCGCAGTTCGGCATATTTTGCCCACAACTTTTCGTTCGACGGGAACATGTAAACCATCTTCGTGCGCTCGCCCTGCCATTCCGGGTGCTTGTCACGATTCAAAATCACATCCGCCATATCCCCTGGCCTGATCACCGTACAGGCCATGAGTCCCGCGATCTTCTTGCCCGGCCCCGCCATACCGAGAACGTCGCCAGCAAGAATCCTTTCCCGGTCGGTCGATTGCGACTCCGACCATGCCGATTCCGAAGTTTGCGGGTCGTCGATCAAGACAAGCTGCGGACGCACGACCTGGCCGTCCGGGCGCGCATAATTCTGGCCGCGAATGTCGCTGCCTTTCATACCGGAACTCGATATCACCACGCCGCTTGCTGCCGAACCTTCAATCGTGGGAAGCACCACCTTGTCGACGTTCCATTCAATGCGCGTCGGCTCGTTATGATACTTTTGCCCCTTTTGCCGGTTCGTGATACGCTCCAAACATTGAATGGGATAACAGACCTCCGGGAAATCCTCCTTGAGAAAAGGATTGGTTTCCAGCCAGACTTTGATGTTTTCAAGCAGGTCGCGTGCGCGGCTGGCACTCGACGCGATCAAGCACACAAACGGCACCGCACCGATCAACGCCGCCCAAAGAACCGCCGTTTCCGCCATCACAGTTTTTCCAGAACCACGTGGCATGGCCATTGCAAACAACCCGCCGCTCAAAACCGCCTTCTCAATCTTCTCGATCACGCGAAGGTGATCCATCGACCAGGGCAGGTAAAAGATTTCAGGGAAGTACGATTCACAAAAGACACGGAACGACCTTGTCGCCATTTCCCTGCGCTGTGGATTAATAATATCAGGCAGTTCGCCGATGTCCTGCGCCGCACGAACTTCCTCGGCATTGCGGATCGCCTGTAACCGTTTTTTCTCGGCATAGTCCATCGCCTCCTGTTTCGGCTTGAAATATTCCAGTGTCAGCCATGCCGCATAACGAAACAGGTGAATCGTCTTGTCATCGCCGATGATATACCCGGCACGATTGCGATGCCGCCGTAACCGTGTTTCGGTCAAAACCGTGCCGCGTCCCGCCGTATTGAGGATTCGCATCAGCTCGGCGGGCTTGAGCGACTGCGGGTTAATTGGTGTTGGCATAGTTCACTTTCCCGGCCAGATATGCCGAATATTCAATAAGGTTAATCGTATCGTTCTCATTCAAAAGGTTCCCGGCTTCGGCGATGTCGCGGACTTGTTGTTCCGTGACAGGTCGTTTCAACGACCGGGAAAACAACGTCGCCAGATCGCCCGGCGACAAGGCGGTAATATTGAGTTTCTCGTTGGCCATAAAAACTTTCAGTTTTTGGCTTCAGGCTTCGGACTTCGGGCTTCAGAAAATTCCTGAAGTCCGAAGCCGGAAGCCCGAAGCCTGCTATTGACTTTTGAACCCAACCGTCTATCGTGTGACAACGGAGGTTCGTTATGATAAAAATCGGAAACTGTTACATTGCCCGTTTTACAAAAACCGAAATGCCGGTACGCATCGAATCGCGTGAAGCCAACGGTCATTGGAAGACGCGGTCATTGACGCACGGG
>WRMR01000473.1 GCA_009776995.1 Planctomycetaceae bacterium
GGATTTGCTCCGGCGTCAGATCGCCATCTTTGACAAAATGGGCGAGCAGACGCGAGGTGTCCCCGGCGAAAACCCGTTCCAAAAACGTGCGGCCATGCACCGCTTCACATTCCTCCCGCGAAACCAACGGCGTGTAAACGCTGTTGATGTACTCCTTTTCCCGACCGCGTTCCTTCTCGACATGCAACACGCCCTTGTCCGCAAGCCGGATCAGAAGCGTCCGCACCGTGTTCGGACTCCAGCCGGTTTCCGGGACGACTTCGGCAATCACGTCATTGGCCGAAATCCGCCGGTGCTTCCAGACAACGTGCATAACCCTCCACTCCGCATCGGTGATCTTCTGAACGGACATATTTTTCTCCTGATCGCGCATGGCAGACCATGCCGTATTGTTGTTTTTACATCTGTAAAGCAGTTTAATTTACAACTGTAAAGAAGTCAAGGGCGGAACAGGAAATTTTTTCAAAAAAATTTTTCCGAACCACTATTGACGTGATACATAAGATTATGTACATTACATTATGTAAATTGCACACAGGTGGTATTGGTTGCGCAGATTTTCATTGATTGATCTGTGTTGATCAGCCGAATCCGTGTCATCCGTGTGCCTCTGGGGAACCGTGAAAATCAAACCGAAAGGAGCAATCATGCCCGAAACCATGCCGACGGAACGGGAATTGGAAGTGCTGAAAATCCTCTGGCATCGCGAAAAGATCACCGTTCGTGAACTCTGGAAAATGATGCTGGAAAAGCAGCCGGAACTCGGTTACACAGCCGTGTTAACGCTGTTGCAGTACATGGAAAAAAAGGACATGGTCGCTCATGAGGCGGTCGGCAAAGCGTATCATTATTATGCCTTGCGGAAGGAAAAGGAAACGATCTCCGGCATGGTGCGGCGATTTGTCAACTCCGTTTTCAACGGGGCAACGGACGCCTGGATCGCTCATGCACTGGAACATGAACCGATGTCAACGGAAGAATTGGACGCCCTTGAAGAAAAAATCCGCTCAGCGAAAGCAAAAAAAACGAAACGGAGGGGAAAATGACCGCTTTTCTCAGGGATTACCTGGCCGTCAGCACATTTATGTTGCTGATCGCGTGTCTTTGCGGACCGTGGTTCAGGGAGCCGGCACGCCGCGTCGTCATGGCGCGTCTCGTTCTGTTGTTGCTGGTCGTGAGCGGGGTTGTGCTGCTCGTGCCCAACCGTCCTTGTGTTTCCCTCACGGGAGAGGTGAAGTGTGAAGGACAAGGGAATAGGGGTGAGTGTGGAGGGATTAGGGACGAGGGCCGAGGGGTGGGGGTACAGAGTCTTGAATTCAATCCTCAACCCGCTCACCCCTACGCCCCGTCGCCTCACCTCGAATCCCTCGCCCCTGTCCCTTCACCCCTCAGCCCTCCCGGGTATCAGCAAGTGGAAACAGCATCCGTTGTTGTGGCCATTCCACCTGCAGAGGAAACACCAGAGCAAATTGCGACTGAGCAACTTTGGCTTCACCTGAATCCGGTCACATGGGTGTTCGGCGCGTATTTCTTCGGAATGTTACTGGTGGGAACCTGGCTTGCGTTTGGGGCGATTCATCTGCGGCATCTTTTGCGTCACGCACAAAATGCACCGGAAGAAATGTTCGCGTGTTTTACCGGAATGCCCGATCTCGGGCAACGGGCGCGAGTACGAATCAGCCCGAAAATCGCAACACCCATCGTTGCCGGGACGTTTTGGCCGGTTATTCTGATCCCGGAATTGTTCTGGAAGGAAAAACGCAAAGACCGTGACCGGGGCTTGTGTTTTGCCATCGCGCATGAATGGGCGCATATCAGCAACGGTGACCTTTGGTTTTTGGCACTCTACCGGTTGCTTGCCATCGTGTTGTTTCCCAACCCGCTTTTTTGGTGCCTTGGCCGCCGGATACGGGAAGACCAGGAACTCTTGGCCGACGCCCATGCCGCCGCCATGACATTGTGCCGGAACGAACAGAATGGAAAGCATCGCAAAGAACGGGAAAACCGCCGCCAATACGCTTTGGAACTGGTTCGCTGGTCACGCCGGGCGAATGGTTTCCCGTCCATCATTCCCACAGCGGGCTTGACGCTTGCCATTCGGGAAATTCCTGTTTCGCGGCGCAAAATCAACCGTCAAAACGAATCTTTCACAAGGAGAATCGACATGTTACTCGATGAAAAACAAATCGAACTGACCACGTCCCGACGCTGGAAACTGCTCGCAACGCTACTGATGGCAAGTGCCATGACAGTGTTTTCGATGTTCACCCTGCAATCGCGACCAATCACTGTTGCCGGCGAAACAACAGCCGGGGACGCAGCGCAACAAAGTGACCGGTTTGGTGATGTTGACGCGCCTTCCCCGGTCACTCCGGTCACTGCGTTTCCGGCTACTGATTCCTGGGAAAAGTCACATGTTTCCCTGGAAATGTCACAACAAGAAGCCGCTTTCGAAGAGAACGTCCCGGTATTGCAGGAAACCGTTCCGAATACCGATGCACTTGCCGATGAGAAAAGTGAAGAAGGCAAAATCGATTCGGATGACCGTCAGGGCGAAGCCGAAAACCTGGACGATGACGGTGGGCAATCGAGCGATGTCGAAACTCCGTTCCCGTCTGCCAGCGAGCCGGACGGTGACGTTTCCATTGACGACTTGACGGTCGGTTGCCCGTTTGCTCCGCAAACACTCAAGGTTTTGCATGATGAGATGGTCAACGGCCTCAATGCACGCAACGTCATGGGGCGTTTCAATACGTGGCGCGACTACATGAGTTCGGTGCTCAACAACACAAACATGCCGGAAACCGGTAGCGAGATCAATGCTCTGGCCCGGCTCTCCTGGTATGAAGGATTGTACCGTGACCCGCTGATGTCCGTGTCCAGTGCCGAACAGTTCAGCCGCTACCTCCATGCGGGGTTATCATCGGGGAACATCATGCAGCTCGCGGAGGCAATGGGCGAAATCCGCCGAAAACTCGACGTGCCCGAACAGGAAGGTGAAGGGCTGAAATTCGTGCGGGTCGAAACACCGGAGCAGGCCATCGAAGAAGTCATCCGTTGCGTCACGTTAGCCAAATTCCATTACACAAAAGCGGTTTCAACGCTGACGCCTGCCGAAATCAAGACGCTCAACACACAATTGTACAATTCGCTTTGCGAAAAGGAAACGCACGGTCATACATTCAGTAGCAATGCGGCTGCCGTGCAAATGCTGAATTTGCTTCTCAAAGTGGATCGTCGCGCGATTCATGACGCGGCGGAAGCCCTGATCCCGCTTTCCGACGACCGTTTGCTGGGTTTGCTGAAACAACTTGATCCGAATCAGTTTCAGCCGGTCACGCGGGACGGTCAGTCGATGCACCAAATCGTGACTCCGGCAGGGACAATTCTCATCGGTGGGCGTGAGAATCATACGTACAACCTTGACGACGGGGCGGAAGACATCATCTGTGTCATTGACCTGGGCGGGAACGACACTTACCATGAGGGAACATGTACGCCCAACCGCCCGGTATTTGTCATTATCGACCTGGACGGGGATGACCAGTACATCGCAACCAAACCCGGTGTGCAGGGCGGTTCGCTGCTTGGAATTTCGATGTTGATCGACTTTGCCGGAAACGATACTTACAAGGCGGTCGATGTGGCACAAGGTTCGTCCATCGGCGGGGTTGGGATACTCATTGACAAAGACGGCAACGACACCTATCACGCACTGCGACGGG
>WRMR01000474.1 GCA_009776995.1 Planctomycetaceae bacterium
AATTTTGTATTGACCGTTGGCATCCGGGAGCGTTGGCGGCACGGTATCCCAGGTGATGGTCGTCGGGTCGATGATCGCTTCCGCGTTCAAAGCGTCTTCCCAGGTCATCATTTGGCCGCAGTGAGTGGCCATCTTGCCGAGGATCGCGGCCATGGTCGCCTTTGCGGTGTAAGGCAGATTGTTGGTGTAGGGAATCGCCCCGCGAATCGACTGGTAAAGCGTCGCGTGTTGCAAATGGTTTGCCGCAACCGTTGCGTTTGCCGACTCATACGGATTGGCACCGTAAATTGCGACCTTTCCCCAGCCGACATTACCGATGGCCGCGCGGCCTTTGTCACCCGCGATAAAAGCCGACGCAACCGGGTAGGTGTTCGGAATCTGGCGGCTGAACGCGTAAAGTGGCCGCCCGTCCTCATACTCATAGACGACGGCCATCGAATCGTACAAATCGCCGGTATCCCTGCCGGTTCGCACCAGCCGTCCGCCCGTCCCAAAGGCACGAACCGGCGTCCATTCGTCGCCGATGCACCACATCGCCACATCGAGTTGATGAATCGTGACGTCGTTGATATAGTCGGCGGAAATCCAGTCGAAGTTGACCCAGTTGCGCATCTGGTAAATCATTTCAGTGTCATCCTCCTTGCGATCACGAACCCAGAGCGGCCCACCCATCCGGTCGGCACGGGCAGTGACCGGTGTGCCGATTTTTCCGTCATGGATGCGTTCGACCACTTCGCGCACGCGCGTGCTGTAGCGGTTGACCAAGCCGGTAACGACGCAAAGATTTTTCGTTTTCGCAAGAGCCGCCGACTCCAGCACACCGCGAACGCCTGCCGCATCCGCCGCGACGGGTTTCTCACAAAAAACATGCTTGCCTGCTTCAATGGCGGCTTTCAGCATCATGGGGCGGAACAACTGCGGCGTACAAAGGAACACGACATCCGACGCCGCGATGACTTTCCTGTAGCCATCGAACCCGTCGAAGGTCGTTTCGGGGGTCACGGTGACGCGATCCTTGAACTCATCCTTGAGCAGACTTGCGGCAGCCGTAGCGTTTTCTTTGAAAATATCGCAGACGGCCACCAGTTCGAGGTTCGCCTCACCGCAACCCATCGCATCGACCACCGCCCCGCGACCGCGACCACCGCAACCGATCAGGCCGATACGCAGTTTGTCGTCACCTGCCGCATGAACCGGCATGGCCAGCCTGGTCGTTGCAGCCACACTTGTCAAAATTGCACTTTTCTTCAAAAAATCACGCCGGGAATGAAATGGACTGTTTGTCATTGGACTTGCTTTCTAAAAGGGATGGTGAGTGAAAATGGAATGGAATGAAACAATCAGAGCCACAACGGTCACGGAGTGGTCATGCTGGGAAAACCATCTCTGCTCTGGCAAGCTGGCACTTGTGTGTCCGCTCCATGACTGTCGGGGCTCTGATTTGTGGCGTCGGGGTTCTGTCTTGTGGTGGTCGCGATCTGGAGTTTGCTACGGTTATGACATGGCCACCCTGCCTTTATGTGTGATCAACGAAACCACTTCGCGGCAACGCGAGGCAATCCGTTCCCATTGTTCTTCAGCGATGTCGTCTTTCGTGGCAATCCAGGTTCCGCCGCAGGCGATGACGCCCTTTGTGGCAAGGTATTCGCCCAGGTTGTCCGGTGAAACGCCACCGGTCGGCATGAACTGCACACCCGTGTGACCGTAGGGTGCGATCAGCGATTTGAGCATGGTCAAACCACCCATCGCACCGGCGGGGAAAAATTTCAGGATTTTGCAACCGCAGAACAACGCCGCTTCCACATCAGACGGTGTACACACGCCCGGCACAAAGGGGAAGTGCATTTGTTGCGCCGCTTCAACGATTTTCGGGTTGAAACCCGGTGCCACACCGAATTTCGCCCCGGAATCCACGGCCGCCTTGAGGTTATCGAGCGTCAAAATCGTTCCGGCACCGACGAGCAAGGCGGGACGCTCTTGCGACATTTTGCGGATGACCGCCGCTGCGGCCTCGGTGCGAAACGTGATTTCCGCAATCGGCAATCCGCCTTCAAGCAAGGCGTCGGCCAGCGGCAATGCCGCGCCAGGTGACTCCATGGCAATGACCGGCACGACTTTGAATTGAGCAATCTGTTCAAAAACGGACATGGTTTAAAATCTCCGGAAAATTATGCGATGCGATGCAAAGGCTCACGGCCTTCCAAAACAGCAATGAGGTCGTTGGCTGAATCCATTGCCATATTGTAAAGAGCCTCGGTCGTGTAGGCACCCATGTGCGGAGTGATGACGAGGTTCGGAACGTCCTTGTACTTTTCCACTTGCGGCGGCTCTTCCGCGTGAGCGTCAAGTCCCGCCCCGCCGATCACCTTGTTTTTCAATGCGTCCAGCAAATCTGTCTCATGAATCAGTTCTCCGCGAGCCGTATTGACTATAATCGCGGTCGGTTTCATCAGCACAAGCGTCCGGCGATTAATCATTTGACTCGTCTCGGGCGATGCCGGGCTGTGGAGTGACACAAAATCGGATTCCGCCAGCAACATCTCCAGTGTATCGACTTTCTCGCAACCGTACAGGGAAGCGGTTTCCGCATCAATGAAGGGATCGTAAACAAGCGTCCGGCAGCCAAATCCTCTGACCCGCTGCGCGACACGTACCCCGATTCGCCCCAGTCCAACCAGTCCAACCGTTTTTTGAAACAACGAAGCACCGAACAATTTGGGCCATCCGCCTTCCAGAGTCAAGCGTTGCGCTTCGACAAGGTGTCTCGCGACGGCGAGCATCAATCCCACCGCCAGATCGGCAACTGAATCGCTATTGGCCGTTGGTGTGTTCGTGACAATGACGCCCTTCTTTTTCGCGGCTTCGAGATCAACCCGGTCAAATCCGACGCCGTATCGCGCGACGACTTTCAGGTCATTTGCTTTTTCAAAAACTTCAGCGGTAAAATAGTCCAAACCTGCAATGACGCCTTTACAACCATCAAGTTTTCCAATCAAGTCGGAAGCCGCCAGCGGTTTACCGGATTCATTCCATGTGATTTCGTAACCTTTGGATTGCAAAAGCTCAAGCGGCGTTTTGTCTTTTTGACCGAAAGAGGTCGAAGTGATGAGTATTTTCGTCATGGCGGTTGGTTTTCTTATTTCGGTTTCAAATCAGACGTAGCGTCGCTGAGTTCGTTGACGAGTTCCGGCGTCAGTTCCAGGTGAAACACTTCGGCAATCACTTGGGACCAGCCGTGGATAAAATAAATCCAACCGTCTTCCACAATGAGATTTCGCTCTGTCTTTTGTGCCAAAGCCTGGTGCATGAATTTCAAATCACCCCGGTAATTGAATTCCCAAACCAAACCATGATTGGGGAAGTCCGTCGCATGTTGACGGAAAAAACCTTAATATGTCAGTAAGCATTTGATCACGGAACCGGTTTGGCTTGTGGCAAGGGCGTCATTGATCTGTTCAAACGGAAATGTGTGTGTCACGAATTCATCCACCCGAAGTTTACCTTGGCGTATCCAGTCGCAAAGCGGCTTCTGGGCTTCGCGTTCTCGAAAACGCGTCGGCCATTGATGCACAAACAGGTTGAAATTATAGGGGCCAAGGCTTTTTTGCAGCGGGATCGTTTCATGGCAAAAAAGCCGGAAAAGCCGAACGACCCGCCCCATTTTGCCAGGGGGGGGCGCCAGGTGAAGGTCTTCCCCTTACCGACCCCGTCGATGATTT
>WRMR01000475.1 GCA_009776995.1 Planctomycetaceae bacterium
TCATCCCAAGGTCGGTGCTGAACGCCGGCGCGGAACCGGGATCGGACGCGCCGCTGAGGCCGGCAATCAGATTCGCTTGTTTCACAAGATTGGTCATATTGGTTGCCCCGGCATACGTGCTCGATTGCGAGTTGCGAACCCCGATGTCGAAGTCCATTCCGATGGATTCAAAGAAGTTATCCTCGATCGTAATGAAGCGGACTTCGATGTTGATCTGAATGTCGTTCATCTTGCGGAGCTGCTTGAGCAGGTCGGCGATCTTCTGGTGATTCTCTTCGGTCTGACGGATAATGAACGTCAGGGTGTTCTGGAAAGGCCGGATGGTCGCTTCCCCCTGTTCGGTCGTGTCGGTGGTGGTGCTTTCTGTGCTGAGAGTACCGCCGGTCGGTCCCCGACGCCCTCCTGTCGTTCCACCCATTCCTCCGCCACTCCAACTGTCCGGGTCAATGGTTTCCATAATCAGCGACATGAGATCGCCGAAGTTGGCACCGCCGCCCGCAGAACCGTAACGGTCATTGCCGTACCCGTAATCTCCGCCGTAACCGCCGCCGGGGTAGCCGCCGTAACCGCCGGGACGATAACCGCTGTCCAGGGTCTGGGCCAAGATACTGGAAGGTATCCGGCTCGAACCCGACTGATCATTCATGCGGCTGTTCATCGAAACGTTGTGGACAGGGGCTTGCGCGGAGTTGAACACACTGAAACCGGTGTTTCGTCCCAAAGCGATGTCCATCGCTTCCTTGTAACGTTCCATCCCTGTTTTCGGGCGAACTCTGGGAGCGTTTTCATGTTGAACGATCAAATCGCCAACATAGTAAACCTTGTCCTTCAATTCCGCCCGGGCGCGTTTCGGCGTGGTGATGTACAGTGATTCGTTGCGCACTGTGTATGTCAACCCGACCTGCCCCAGCATCATGTTCAAGGCACTCTTGAGCTTGACTTCATAAACGGCGTTCAATTCCACTTCAATGTCGCTTGCCCCCCCGCTTTCGCCGACGAGATTGTCGTCAATCGCGGCCTGGTTGTCGATCCAGATGTGGATCTGGGTTTGCCGCATGAGTTCGTCCACTACGGCACGAAGCGGTTTGCGGCCTCCGGTGGTGAACGTGATCGGCTGTTCCAGAGTCTGGTAAATCCTCTGTTCCGCCTCCGACTGTTCATCCCCCAGGGTGGCGATATTCGTCCGCTTGGAAATGTTGGCCCAAGTCCCCGCTTCGGGTCCGACCAGGAGATTCAGGTCGTTGACCAAAGCGATCGACGATCGTTCCTGATCCATGAATGCTTCCCAGGTCTTTTGTTCTTTGAGATCCTTGATGCTATTCACCGTTTGCTGACGATCGGCCATCATGGACTGATATTCCATCTGGGTCACGATGGTGTGTTTCGGCGCAATGGCTCTCGCTTTCTCGGCAACAGCCGCCGCTTCGGCATAACGTTCCTGCCGATACAACGTATTGTATTCCTCCGTGTATTCCCTGAGCTTCATCTCGACGTAAGCATTCTGCTTCTGCTCCTCGGCTATGGCCGCATACACATCCGCGTTGTTCTGTGCGAGCGCAATCTGCGATCCGTGCTTGGCACGGTAATCTTCCATTTGGATCAGTTCACGGTCAACCCGACCGATCAGATTGCGCTTCATGTCGGGCGAAATTTCCGCCGCTTCGATCTCCGTCCGCATCTCCTGCAGGTTGCTGATCGCATCGTCCATTTTCGGAAGCTGCTCCGACATCAACTGTTGCGACCGAACGATCCGCCGTTGCACTTCGGCGGCAAATTCATACTCAGACGCCTGGCGGGAGACATCGGCCCCATTGGCCGCCGGAGCGCGTTCCGGTGCCGTGGTCGGCATTGGTCCTGGCACAGTGGCCGGACCCAACTGACCTTGCACCAAGGTCGTATTTCTGGTATCTAACATCAGGGAGTAGGTCGGCTGTTGGATTCCACCCACGGTTTGACCGTTCATTTGGTGCCGGGTCTTGGCTATGTCCACCATCAGCCGCGTGGGATTGTCGCTGTTGGCGTCGAACGCGCTGTCCGGAACGTTCATGCTCACCAACTGCAAACCGATCTTTTCCGCTTCGGCGATCTGACCGAGTTGCAAAAGCTGACGGGCTTGTGTCAGGCGGGGCTGCATTTCCTGTGCCTGTTGCAGGACAGCCGCCGACACAACCGTTACACCATTCGTGTTTCCGAGTGTGCCGTTTTGCCACGCCCCAACAATCTTGGCGTCGTTGATCCGCCGCAGAAGCGATTGCGGGTCACGCTGTTTGTTGACCATTTCCACACTGGCTCCAACGTTTTGGCTGATCGCGTCCTGGACGAGTTTTTCAGCCATTTCGAGGTTCTGGTGGTAGTAGAATCCCTCCGCTTGCAAGGCGAGATTCTCCGCCCTCATACGCCGCACCTGGTCCGTGTTGCCGTGGATTTTTTGGGCCGCCAGCCAATTCTTGTGCCCGTCAATCAACGGCTTGACGTATTCCGGCCGGTCGTCCCTGTTTGTGTAAGGTGCGTTCAGTGCGGCCGCCTGTTGCAGTTGCTGTTCCGCCGTCACGACATCGCCGCCAGCCAACGAGGTTCGCGCAGCGAACAGAAGGCGGGTGCTCTCCCGCAAAAGTTCAGCCGCGTTCACCGCCGGGGCCGCCTGTGATTGCATCACGGGAGCGTTTTGCATCATGGGCGAATTGGCAACCGGGACTTGGGCGTTCGGTTGCGGGTAACTCTGGGCAAATGCCGGCATCCTATCAGACAAAAGCCCCACAGAGGCAACTGCCGCCGCAAGTCCCAACGCGACGGTAAGGAGGCCTGACGGTTTTTTTCTTGTTGGTTTCAACGCATTACTCCTTTCGAGGCACGTTCGATTGTCACTTGTCAATGTCTTTTGCATGACTATTGATCCTTCTAAGGTCCGAAACATCGGATTCCCCCTTCTCCTGATTGGTTTTATTTCACTCCTGGGAAAAATGACCATTCCCGAGGCAAAATCGCTTGGTTATTGAAAATGAAATGAGAGAGAAAATGTTAATGGGTGATGGGTTGACAGTAATCGTAACAGGACAATGAATAATGACTTTTTAGTCGGGTGGTTTTCTTTTCACACCGAACGAAGTCGCGGCAAGCGGATCTTTGTTTCTCCATTTTTCCGTCATTTTTTCTCTCCCAAAAAATTGATTCTCATTTGACCATTCCAAATTGACGCATTCCATTTCGCTTTTCAGGATTTTACAGAATACCCATTTGATTCATTTTGCGTATTACAACGTAACCGCAAAACACGCGCGAAAATTCTATGCGTCATTCCTTAACATCGAAATCATCGGTAAATTTCGTGAGGAAAAAATCGTTACACACGAAAGAAAGTGTATTTTTGCCAGAACCGTAACAATCAATTCGAGTATTTTATTGAAAAAAACCCAAACAACCACTACAGTCCGATCTTATGAAGCGAAATTGCCAGGTATCACCCAAAAATCATAAAATTTAGATAATGTACAGAATTTTCGACACCAACGCAAGATGATGAAAAAAGTGTGCATTGAAAAGTGTGCAAGAGGTGTTATTTTTTCAATAGCACGGG
The DNA here is from genome assembly GCA_009776995.1 of Planctomycetaceae bacterium. Classification (GTDB taxonomy): domain Bacteria; phylum Planctomycetota; class Planctomycetia; order Pirellulales; family Thermoguttaceae; genus WRMR01. The sequence continues at coordinate 3,575 of WRMR01000475.1, forward strand.
AAGGCAAGACATTATTGCTTCATAACTCTTGAATTCCATTTAATTTCCTACCGTTCAGAGGTTGGTAGTTAAGTTAGGCGAATTGGTGGAGCGAGAAATGGGCGGAAATGGTATCATTCCTTGAGTTTT
>WRMR01000476.1 GCA_009776995.1 Planctomycetaceae bacterium
CTTTGCACTCTGCACTCTGCACTCTGCATTCTACATTCTGCATTCTGCACTTTGAACTTTATGGCCTTTGTGTTAAAATATTTCAACACAAAAGATCACAAAGGAATGCACAAAATTCACAGACATAAAATGCAAAGTCCATGACGTTGTACGATATATCCGCATTCCGTTCGACAAACACAATGAAACTGCCATTTTTCCATACACAACTCTTTGGAGGCTTTGCCATGTCACTGTCACGTCTGTTCAAGTTGATGCCTGTTCTCGCCATTGCGGTTGTTTTGCGTTGCGGCGTATTTGCCGACGAGGTGCAACCCGTCATGCCGACGGAAAATGAGCCGGTCGGCCAACGGCCTTACGAAATGGTCAATGCCGGTCGCAACGCCGACGCCTGGCCCGCGTTTGTCGATTTTGAAAATCTCGCGAATTGGAAAATTGAAACCAGCGCGAGCGAAGCCGTATTCAGGCAATCACGACGACAGCAACTCTGGGGCGATTACGTCGGACATCTTTCCTACAAACAATTGCCGGATACGGACAAGCAACCGGTTTTTGTTCGCATTTGTCCCCCGGAGCCGATGCCCATGGAAAAACCGTTCGATAGCGCGACGCTTTGGATTTACGGCAACAATTGGGACTGGGTGCGGCCAACGGAAGTCCCGCAAGTCAATATTTCGCTCCTTTTCCGGAATCCGAACGGTGAACAGGTTGCCATTTATCTCGACCGGGTGCGCTGGAAGGAATGGTTCCTTGTTCACCACAAGTTTCAACCGGACGAGCTTGCCCGATTGGGAGCGAATCCGCGATTCGCCGGCATTGAAATCAGCGGTGGCACCAACACGGAGTTTGCCGAGTTGTTTTTCGACAATCTGGCTTTTTACCAGGAGGAACTCAAGCCGCTGGAGTTTGCCCCGCGTCCGAAACGCCCCATCACGCTATCGGAAGGCCAGACGATCGGCACGAACACCGGGCCGGGCGTGTTGCCGTTTCCCAATCGCGAGGAGACCATCCTGCCGGGAACGCTGGGAATGCCAATTTCCAAAACCGCACCCGTACTGTCACCCGACAGCGTTTGGGCTTGGAAGGATTATCAATGCAGGGGTGATTTTGCACAAATCATTTGGAAAAATGATTCCCTACTCGCAGGAGGCAGGCTCGATTTCGGTGTACCCGAATCGGAAGTATCTTCTGAAATGCTCTCCACCGAAATCCTCACGGAAGGCGACGAGCAGGTGCTTTGCGCAACATGGCGATACACGTTTGCCGACAAGGAATGTATCGCAAAATGGACGTTCCGCAACTGGAACAACTCGCTGGTTGTTGACGTTGAAGCCAAAGGCGGACTCGTGCGCGGCGTTTACCTCGGCAAGTTTCAATCCATCACAGCGCAGGAAAAGCCGGTTACCATTCCTGTGCCGTATCTCACGGGAAACTGGACGAACCGACCGCTCGTGACAATGATTCCGGATAACGCGGACGAGGGACGAGAACCGGTTTTTCATCTCGCTATGATCGACCACACGCGGTCGAACGGTTCCGAACTCTTTTTCGGCGAAAACGGAGGTGGAGTCCGCTATCTTCCGAAAACCGACGGCACGTACAACGATTGTTTTGAGCGGATTTTTGTGACCGTCTCGCCGACATTTGCCGAGGTGTTACCGAACATCCCCAATCCGGTTTCGCCGTGGCGGCATGTCACCGCGTTGCGGGTTTGGTATCCGTTCGGGGCGTCGAACCGCGAACAAAACTGGCAGTATTGGCAAAACATCCACCGTCACGGCATCCGGCAAATGATTATCAACGACCATGAAACCGGCTGGCGCGACGGCGGCGAGAGTTTCACGTTTCGCACCTACACCGCGCCGGGAAGAGGCGGCGATGAAAGCCAACTCGAATACACGCAGCGGTTGCACTCGCTCGGGTTCCATTACGGCCCGTACAACAACTACACCGATTACGCGCCGGTCAACGAATTTTGGAACGAAGACTGGGTGACGCGGCTTTCCAACGGCCAATGGCGTTCTGCCTGGGCAAGGTGTTACAACCCGAAACCGCAGCGTGCCGTCGAGGCGGAGCAAAAAATCGCGGAAATCGTGCAAAACAAGTTTCATTTCAACACGGCCTATTGCGACGTGCATACGGCTGTGGAACCATGGGCTTACGTTGATTACGACGCGCGCGTTCCCGGTGCCGGAACCTTTGCTGCAACGTTTTACGCTTACGGCGAAATCATGCTGCACCAGAAGCAGACCTGGGGCGGCCCGGTTTACAGCGAAGGCAACAATCACTGGTACTACTGCGGCCTGACCGACGGCAATTACGCTCAGGATCAGGCGTATTTCAAGTCAAACCCCGAATGGCCCTGGCTCGTTGACTTCGACCTGTTGAAACTGCACCCGCTCGGCAACCACTTCGGCATGGGCAGTCCCGACATGTTTTATTCCCCCGAAGAAAACCGCAAGCCGGACGCCATCGACCGCTTTATTGCCGCGACGCTGGCGTTCGGGCATACCGGGTTTCTGACGCCTTATGGAATGCACAATGCCGTCAAGGGCTATTTTCTCGTGCAGGCCATCGCCGAACGTATCGGAACGCAGAACGTTTCGCAAATCCGTTACGCCGACGAAAACGGCAACCTGCTCACGACGGAACAGGCACTGGAAAGCGGGGCGTACAAGCTCAACAGAATCGAAGTGACCTACGATGACGGGTTTGTCATTCGCGTCAACGGCAACCGGACTCGCGATTGGGACGATCTGCCGCCGCATGGGTTTCGTGTGCATGACCCTTCCGCAACAATCACGGCGGCCTGTCAATATGTTTATGGTACTCGCTTCGATTACATCGACTGTCCGGATTACATGTATGCCGATGGCCGTGGTCATCTCCGGCGTTTCGGCAAACTGCTCTGCGACGGCCCGGTGGTCGTCCTCAAGAACAAAAACGAACCGTGGGAAGTCATCCCGATTCAGGAAGGGCCGAATCCGTGCAAAACGTTTGCCTTTGCGTTGCCGGGTGGGGCAGGTTCAACACCAACTTCGGTCATTGCGCTCGATAAAAACCGTAACGAGCTTGGTGAAGTGGAAACTCGCCGGACACACGACGGAATGTTGCACATTTTCCCGAAAGAAGGCGAGTTCAGTTATTTGATTAGTAGTGAATCACCCGCACAGTTCGTGGGTGATAAGCTTTTGGGTGTACTTCAGTACGGTGTTCCGGGAATGTGTTGGGGAGATATCAATGTTCCCCAGGATGCACTACCGGGTACGATTCACTGGCTGGAAGTCGCACCAAGAACGATTAACTGGCCGACTGGTGATGTACTTTGGTTTGATTTCATCGTCCTGCCGCTTTGTGATCTTGACGCCAAGTACGACAACGACACGACACAACTGACTGTAACGGTACGGAGTAATTACCCGGGCGAAATCGATTACACGATCTCACTGAACGGTATTGAGAACACGCCGGTCACCGTCCCGCTCAATCCGGATGAAAAAGCACCGATTGAGTTTGCGCTGGAAAAACCGTCTCAACCGGGCAATCGCAAGATTGAAATCGTTGCGACTGCCAAGAATGATCAAAATGAACTGACACTGGCCAAACCGTTCGTGCTGGCGAGCGAAATGGTGATTTGCGAGTACCCGTTCCACGAAACCTTTGAG
>WRMR01000477.1 GCA_009776995.1 Planctomycetaceae bacterium
GGTCTTCAGATTCCGCTTCAACCACCGTCACTGAAGTCCGAAGCCCGAAGTCTTACTCCCATGCCGCGATGGGACGCATGAGGAAGCGGAGTGTGTATTCCTTGTCCTTGAGTTTGAACTGCTCGTGCGGTTGGGCACCCCAACTATCATCGCCGCCGACACCCATTTGCAGCAGGTCGATGTTGACGTAAATTTCGTCCGACTTTTGCAGCTTGTAGGGATGACTGCAGGATTCGAGTTGCTCCCGCGAAAAACGGCTTGCGCTGAAACAGATCGTCCCGGCGTCGGGCTTGTATTTGTCGCCGCGATTTGCCAGGTCGTCCGCATCCGGCATGGCTGCAAACATGACGCCTTCGCCGTTTTGATTACGGAACGCAACCCAGCGAACGTCGGTGCGGTAACCGTATTCACCCGGTTTCGAGTAATTCGCAACGAACATGTCATCGACGGTCGTTTGGTAACGTCCGACGAGCGAGGCGGTTTTACGGTCGATGTAATTTTCGTCCGGTCCGCGACCGTAATACTCGATTTGGTCGAATTCGTTGTTCAGCACCAGCCGCGTCCCGACTCGCGGAATTTCCGGCGAACCGTCCGGCTTGACGAGATGCAGTGTCACGAGCGTTTCACCGTTGGGCAATTGCTCCGTTTCGATGTTCGCCCCGTCGAAGGTTTTCCAAAACGCCAGTCGCCCGGCCATGTTGTTCCCGCGATCATTATCAATCGGTGCCCGCCAGAAATCCGCTTGCGGCATTTGCTTGATGACGTTGTCCAGTGTGCCGATGACTTTTTCGCGATCCGGAATTTCCGATTTGTGGCAGATATAGAATTGTTCACAGGCGACGCTATGCCCTGCCGGAAGAAGAACACCTTTTCTCTTTGTGCGGAAGTCAAGATTGATGTAATATTCATTGGCATCCACTTGAAATATTGTTTTCCATTGCAAATCCAAAGAAATCACTTTTGATTCACCGGGAGCAATCTCCTCAATTCCTTCAAGCTTTCCTGATTGAACCGGTTTTCCGTCGGCGATCAGTTCCCAATAGCCTTCATAAGCGTAAAGATCAGTGAAGAAAAAGCCGTTTTGAATGCGGAATTGGAACGGTTTATCATCTTCTCCATAACTGCGGTAAAAAAGCTGTTGAGATTCTGTAACACGTTCCACCTCTATATTCTGGTACACTTTTTTCACTTCCGCGAGTCCCGGGTGCGGGGTACGGTCGGCGGCAATGAGGCCGTTCATGCAGAAATTGTTATCGCTCGGCACGCCCGGCGGTCCGAAATCGCCGCCGTAAGCCCAAAAGCTCTCACCCGGTTTGCCGGGCACATCGGTTTTGAGTCCCTGATCGACCCAGTCCCAGATGAATCCGCCTTGCAGGGCCGGGTATTTGTGAATCGCGTCCCAATAGACTTGCAGGTTGCCGGTGCTGTTGCCCATCGCATGGGCGTATTCGCATGGAATCAACGGCCGCGACGGGTTCTTCTCGGCGTAATCAATCATCTGTTCGACCTTCCAGTACATCGGGCAGACAATATCCGTGTTGCGGTCCTGTTCCGCCCGTTCGTACTGCACCGGCCGCGTTTTGTCGCGCTGCTTGATCCAGTCGTAAGTGGCGTAAAAGTTTTCCCCGTTGCCCGCCTCGTTGCCAAGCGACCAGATGATGATCGACGGGTGGTTCTTGTCCCGCTCGACCATGCGGATTGTCCGGTCGAGGTGTGCCGCCTTGAAATCCGCGCGATGAGCCGGCGATTCCCGCCCGTATCCCATGCCGTGCGATTCGATGTTCGCCTCGTCGATCACGTAAAGACCGTACTCGTCGCACAGTTGATACCAGCGAGGGTCGTTCGGATAGTGACTCGTCCGCACCGCGTTGATGTTGTTCTGTTTCATCAGCGCAATGTCCTTGCGCATCATTTCCTCCGTCACGACATGTCCCAGCACCGGGTCATGCTCATGCCGGTTGACGCCCTTGAGCAGGACCGGCTTGCCGTTGACGAGCAGTTGGCCGTCTTTGACTTGAGAAGAACGGAAGCCTATTTTTGTAGTGATGACCTGTTCACCGGCGGTAATATACAAATTATAGAGATTTGGCTTTTCCGCCGACCAGTGTCTGGGTTGATTTGCAAATCTGGAAGTTCTTGGGAATTTGACTGATGCTGTAGAATAAGGCAATGTCATCCTGAAACCGTGAACAAAATCCACAATGTCATACGAAACATTCACTTCTCCGTCATTTTCAGCTTGATTATTGAAAAACAACTCGAGCGAAAATGTCGCATTTCCATCTTCTTCAAGTTTGGCAATGACTTCGATGTCACGAATATGAAATTTCGGCAACGCGTAAATAAACACATCGCGGTAAATCCCGGAGAGCCGCCAGAAGTCCTGGTCTTCGAGGTAGGAACCGTCGCACCAGCGGAAGACCTCGATGGCAATATCATTTTTGCCCGGCCTGACGAACGAGGTGATGTCGAACTCGGCAGCGGTGCGGCTGTCCTTGCTCATGCCGACCTTTTGGCCATTGATCCAGACGTAAAACATCGATTCGACGCCCGCGAAATGCAGGATGATCGTTTGGCCGTCGAATGAGGCGGGCAACTCGAAATCGCGGCGGTACATGCCGACCGGGTTGTAGTCGGCGGGCACCTTCGGCGGGTCGGGTTTGAAATTCTGCCAGGGATATTGGATGTTCGTGTAAATCGGATAATCGAGGAAGGGGTGAGGGACGAGGGGCGAGGAATGAAGAGTCAGTGGATCGCTGGAAACAGTACTCTGCTCACTGTCCACTGCCCACTGCTCACTGCTCACTGACCTCACCTGCCAGTTCGACGGCACCGGCAACGTGTGCCACTGCGTGTCGTCGAACTCCGGCTTTGCGAAATCAGCGATACGGCTTGCGGGATTCTTCACAAGCTGGAATTTCCACTCGCCGTTGAGAATCACGCACTGGTCTTTGTTCCCGTTGTAAAACGGCACCACCGCGGACGACCTCGGCGGCAGCTTGTTCTCCCAGAGCAATTCCGGGTTCTCCCAGTCGTTCAGCGGTTCGTCGATGGCGACTTCAGACTTCAGACTTCGGGCTTCCGGGCTGGTGTTCTCCGCTCCTTCCAGAAGCCTGAAGCCCGGTGCCTGAAGTCCGGCTCCGGCAAGCATGGCCAGAATTACGGTGACAAGGTAAACGATGTGTTTCATGGGATGGCTCCTGAGAATTGGTCAATATTTGTTTGAGGGAAGGGATCAGGGGACAGGGGTGAGTTCTTCAATTCCTGTACTCTCACCACTGCCCTCTCAGCCCCTCAACGGATTGCCGTGAACGGTTATTCGGAAAACTCGTCTTCCATGGGTTTTTCGACGGGCAGCCCGTAGCGTTCGTCGAGCCAGCGTGCCGCGTCGATCATTTTGCATCGCTGCGAGCAAAACGGCATCGCCACCCCGTCGTCGCTTTCAAAAAAGCGTTGTTCACAAACGGGACAGGTCAGCGGTTCCATCGTATCGTAGCTTTGAGGAAGGTGAATCATGGCCGGGAAGTCCGCAACAAAGCGGGACTGACATATCGAGAGCATATCAGATGATTCCCGTTCACGCAAGAACAAGCCAGTGTCAGTGAGCAGTGATTTGCGAGTCGTG
>WRMR01000478.1 GCA_009776995.1 Planctomycetaceae bacterium
TGACCGCACTGGGCTTCATCGCAAGGGCCGCGAGTTGAAGCATCACAAAAATCGCGACTTCCTCGCCTTGCGCATACAACGACCGTGCCGTTTCTTCACTGAAACCGCCCCCAAGCAACGCCTGAACATCGGGAAATGTGCCTCCCTTTTTCACCATAAACCATGTTGTACTAGAATTCCCTATTCACGAAAATATCAGTTTTTACAAATTTTTGGCTGAAATGTTACGGCAAATTTCATTTTGGGAGTCGCGCAAGAATTAACGTGAACATTTCAATCAGAGCCGTGAGAGTCATCAATCGCAATGACCGCTCTGTTATCGTCGCGGCTCTGATCGAGCGCAATGACTGCTCCGTTACCGTCGCAGCTCTGATTGATCGAACAGCCAATTTTGGCGTGTGTCCCTTGTATGCTTATATCCAACATTGCCGACTTCACGCCAAGTCACGGTCTTCGAAAAGAAACAGCCCGAAGACAATGGCCAAACAACTATACATGACTGCGTAAAGTGCCGTACAGGAGACGTACCACCAAGTCGGCGGTTGGTCCATGGCAACGTTTGTCTCCATATTGAAATGTTCAAGCACAGGTAACACCGCACAGGCCAAGTCCGCCACAAACGCCACGAACGCAATCTGTCCGACCGATGACTGCACAATCATGGGCGCAAGGTGCCCGATGATGTAAACTGCCAGGCAGATCGTCAGGTTCGGCAACAGCGACAACCGCGTCGAGATCGCAATGGCAATCGCCGCAAGGATAATCGTTTCAAAAAACGACAGGACAAAACTTGGCAAGGTCGCGATCACCTGTCGGGTACATTCCCACGCGGTCGGGATTTCCTTGGCACTCTCACGGGCGTCGAACACGACCTTGTATGAGACCGTATTAAGGAAAAAGAATCCTAAAATCAAAAAAATCAGCGTCACTGCCAGCACAACCCCGACGTATTTGCCCAGGATAAACTCGCGGCGACTGACCGGTTTGGCCAAAATCATCAGGGCGGTTTTGCCTTCCAACTCCTCGGCGACGGAAAAACTCGCCGTCCAAACAGCCAGAAAAACGGCCATAAGCTTAATGAGAGTCAATCCTTGCGTAATGACCAGCTTGATGTCATCCCCCAGCGTGTGGTAGGGAATGTATAGAAATATGAACAGCGCAAACAGTCCGATCAGGATCAAAATAAGGAACAGGGGTTGGTAAACAGCCTCTTTGAACGTCACCCAGGAAATTGCCCCAATTTTTGGTGCATAATTCCGAAAAGCCCAAACGATAAGGCCAAACAGGAGAAAAACTCCAACTGCGGCCAGATCGACGTAACGGACGGCATAAATCCAGTTGGGAATTGCGGCAGCAAACAACGGAAATTCAAGCATTGTCATCGGCATGATTTGTTACTTGTATCAAAAATAAGAGGTTAAATTTCTCGGAACGACGGGAAATCAAGTTCCCAATCAACCTTTCCACACCATTAATATATAATCATATTCAGTTTTTTTGCAACCGGAATCCCTTTTTGTAAAAAAACCGGATGATTATTCCATTCGATGGCGGAAAAAATGATTAATGGGTTTATAATCGATATTATTCAAACTGTAAGCAACACTAAATAGACTTGTTCGGAAACTCAAAAAATCCTGCTCATACTACCCATATTGTCGATTTTTGGAAAAATGGGCAATTACATTTCGGGGTTTCCGAACAAGTCAAATGTCAAAAATAACATAACAAAACATTTTTTTGACAATGTGTTATGTATTCATTGAATGGGAAAGTTTTGAACAAAGGGAAGATGGAGTTCATCTGGGGGGGTATTTTCCGTGTTACGAAGGGAATATGATGAAACACCCTTAGTAACTGGGAAATCCACCCAAAATCACTTGAAACATCACCCGCTTGATCCTTCAATTTCGCATTGAGCACTTGCTGTTTGAGGATGTTATTTGTGGTGTAATACTGCTTCTACGCAGTCTCTCGCATCAACGGTTGAGATAAAACCGAAAAAAATGACGAAAAACTGTGCAATTATTCCATCAAATGAATCTTACCCATTTGTACGAATAGCAATTTTGTCGTGATTTGGTTGTCTGCCAAACCATACATGGCCGTGATGGCTTTGCGATACTCGGCCAGTTGGGGGCTGTAATAGGCCACCAAGGCGTCGAGTGTTTCATCATTTGCGGCTTGGCCGGATTTATAATCTATCACATCGGCGGCGATCACACGCGGTTTGATGCCGGAATCATCGTACGTGAGGACAAGCCGGTCAATACTCCCCTGGAGTAACACACCGGGTTGCGGCGTCGCCCAAAAGCGGCGTTCGTTATGCACTTCCCAACGCAAGGCCGAACGCTTGGTTGCCGGAATTGCATCGCGGTACGTTGACAGCGAAAGAGCGGCACACACTTCAGGCAAGCCACACGAAGCGTAAAACGCATCGACAACTTCCTCCGCCGATGCCACGTTTTGCATGATCGGCCTTACGAGTTCAAGTAACATTTCGCGAACAGGCAAGCCTTGTTCAAGCCAGGTGACTTGCTCGAAACACGCGTGCATTGCCGTTCCCCAGGCAAGTGCCGAAGGACGAGGAACGAGGGACGAAGGAGAAGGGTGGGGATCGAAAGGATCAGCTCCACCGCTGATTCTTTGTTGCTCTGAACCCTGAATCCTGAAGTCCGAAGCTTGAGAAGTTCCTTCCTGACCCGAAGGCGTCATGCGAGTCAGGTTTTTCGACGATTTTTTCGGCTTCGCGCCCAGTTGGATTGTCACGTCCGGCTCTTCTGCCACCCGGTGGCCGGTTGCCGCCTTGTGTTCTGTCGCCGGGACAGCGGCTGTTACTCCGGCTGCCCAATCGCTGTCACCCATTTGAAACAGCAGGGCGTCTTCCACCGCCAACGATTGTGTTGGGGCAAGTCCCGCGTGCAACACACCGGCCATCGTTTTGGCGAACGATCTGCCTTCACCTGGTTTGTCGGTGCTTTTCTTTGCAGTCTCCGATTCCTCTTTCGGCATCAGGATCATCAGCAATTCGTGAATCGCCCGGGTCATGGCCACGTACAGTACGCACAACGATTCCTCGACACGTTCCGTTTCGCTTTGTTCGGCAATTTTTTGGAAACGTTCGGGCAGGTAAGGCCGGATTTCTTTCGCGGGGTAAGCCAAAACCGTCGAAACCGGCGACGTGGGGGTTTCGCGGCCGACAACCACTTTCGGCGTTTTCGTTCCGGTTAGCTTTGCTTCCAGTTCCGGCAAAATGACAATGTCAAACTGCAATCCCTTCGACTTATGGATCGACATGACCTTGATCGGCGACGCGGACGGGTTTTCAACGCGCTTGGCCCGCACGAGGTTGATGAACGGCGTTGTGCGGATTTTCGCCTTTTTCTGCCAGGCACTTGCCATTTCGAGCAGTTGCGTCATCCGACCGAGATCGCGTGCGTCGCACACAGGCGCGATTTGCGCGACCCAATCGTGCAGGACTTGGGAATAGCCTTCGGTCATAAGGCGGCTACGGATGCGTAAGGCGACCTGTTGCATGGTTGCTTCGCGGCGGAAATTCTCAGGCACGATTCCGAGCGACGGACCGAGTGGCGAGTGTGCCAAATGGTAACTGGCAA
>WRMR01000479.1 GCA_009776995.1 Planctomycetaceae bacterium
GATACGCGTATCCGCCTCGGTGTCAACCCGCTGCTTGGTTTGAGCGATGATTTTCGCGCGCGCATCGGCCTGGATTTGCTGCTGTTGGCTGTCGTATTGATCTTTCGCGATTCCCTGGATCAGACCGCCGATGATCGGTACGAAGTCGAGATCGGTTTCAACACCGTTCAACATGACCCTGCTGTTGGCCGTGACGTTCGCCGGGCCAACCAGGATGCCACGTGAAGTCAATTCGACTTGCTTTGTCGCTGAGTAAGTTCCATGACTTTGATTGTACACGGTCGCCGGAAAAGCGGACGTGGTTGTTTGTGTCACCACCTGTCCGCTGAAATTCAGCGACATCAGCATACGGTCCGGGTCGGGAATCAGCGAAACATACAATTTCGTATCGGCACGGCGACGACCGACAACCTGTTGGCCGGCCATGTTTTCATTGACAGTCCCGTATTCCGGCTCCAGTTTTGGCAAGATGCTGTTGATGAGGTAATTCGACACATACATTTTGAGATGGGCGTGCGAAAACTCGTTCTGGACGGCCTGGCCGAGCATTTGCAATTCAGGATTTTTTGAGCCGAGCATCTGGCGCGTCAGGACGGAAAGCCGGCTGCTGTCACTCGTTCCGCGATACTGGCGATAACACTCGTAGGCAGCCAGCAGATCAAGCGGGTGCAGCGGGTCGGAACGCCACGCCGGCAGTTCGTCAAGCCAGTCGCGGATCAAAGGGGTTTCAAGCAATCTGGCCTGATCCGCCGTGAGTGATGCACGCTCTTGCATCAGGAAAACATTGTTGACGAGCAACGAAATCCGGCGGGATTCCTTTTCGCTCAACAGTCCGGGAGCGGCAAGGTCAATGTCTTCCATGTCCGCAGACGCCAGGGCATTGTAATCACGGGCGTATTTTTCAACAGGTTCGGCTGTTCCTTGCGGGGCAGTGTTCCGCGAGATCTTGTTCTGCCCCAATTCCCCATGCAGCGGCGTCAATTGAAAAAAACTGATCCATTGCTGGCCGTTGGGACTTGCCAACAAGGAACTGCGGATAACATCCGCCTTTTCATACAGCCGATCGGCGTCTTCCATGCTCATTTGTGGTATCGAGCCGTAAGGACCGTCCGTCTGCTCTCGTTCCAAAAGTAACAGTACACGATACCAAATTGCGATGCGGCTTTGCAAGACCTCGGCGACACTCTGGGCGGTAAAACTTTCTTCGCCCTCAAAGAGCGAAACGGCTTCCGATTCGGGCGGCGACGCCAACAGTTTGTTGAGCAAGATCAAATCGTCCCGCGCACGGCCCGGTGAGTTTTCCAATTGAAAAATCAAACGTTTCAGCAAGGCACAGACACTGTTTCCCCAAATTTTGCATGGCTCCTGTTCTTCCAGTTTTATCAGTTTTTCGTATTCGGAAAATGGAAAAATTTCGTAATTGACCACCTCATCCAAATCGACAAAGAGATTGTCGTTGGAATAAATGATTTTTGTGTTAATAAACACAAGAAAAAAAAGCGTGATCGACGAAACGATCAAGAGAATGAGGTGTCTTTTGTTGATCATGTGTCGAGTAGCAAATCTGTGGATTTATCCTGACAAATAAACACTACAAATGGAATACTTTTCTTAGTTTCGTCATTTTTTTCCATAAAGTTGACGGGAACATTCGTTTTTAACAGAAACACAATGTATTTGAGTCTCACAAATTGCCTGTTTTACTATTGATGAAAAAATCAATCGTGAACGCAGACGCGTTGGAGAAATCGGACGATGTGGCGGTTTTCCGGCGATGCAATGACGGGATTGCGTGTGTGATTTTTTTGTCCGCGAATGTCGTCGTTGCGTTGCAATCCATTCCGATTGTTGGTCTTGATGATCCTTTTTCGGCAAAAGGTTCAGGTTTGGAAGGGTTCATCGCGGGTCTTGCCAAAACTCCTTCGCGGGGAAGGGGCTTTCGACGTCGTATTGTGGATTTGTTCGGGATGCGTTATATTGGAAATGCAGGTCAATTTTGAAGTCACGTGATGACCGCCGGATGTTCGTGGGATGAAACCGCGTGTCATGGCGTCTTTTTGAGAAAGGGATAAGTTCATGTTTTTGGTCGAAAGCTATTCGATGGCGGTGTTGTTTTGTTTTGTGACCATGCTCTGTTGGGGGTCATGGGCCAATACGCAGAAACTGGCCGGGAAAACCTGGCGTTATGAACTCTTTTACTGGGATTACGTGTTCGGCGTCGTGCTGATGGCGTTGATTTTCGCCCTCACGATGGGTAACAACGGCAGTGGAATCGGCCGCAGTTTTTTTGAAGACCTCAAACAGGCGGAATGCATGCCGATGCTGTATGCCTTTCTCGGTGGCGTTGTTTTCAACATCGCGAATATCCTGCTCGTGGCGGCAATCGCCATCGCGGGCATGTCAGTCGCGTTTCCCGTCGGAATCGGATTGGCACTCGTGTTGGGTGTGATGATCAATTACACCGCCAAGCCGGAGGGCAACGCCATGTTGCTTTTCATCGGCGTTGCCTTCGTCGCGGTCGCCATCATCACCAATGCTCTTGCGTACAAGAAGCTCCCGAATCAGCAAAAAGGTGTTTCGGCCAAGGGGCTGACGCTTGCGGTCGCGTGCGGTGTACTCATGTCACTGTTTTACTTCTTCGTGCAACAATCGCTGGCTGGTGTTGCCACTGCCGGGGAGCAAGTGTTGCTCCTTACGGCGGAAAACCTCGGCAAAGAGGGTGCGTCTCTTCAAAGCGGCAAAATGACTCCCTACACGGCAAATCTGATTTTTGCACTGGGCATTTTGGCCAGCAATTTCATCGTCAACACGGCGGTGATGAAAAAGCCGTTCGTCGGGACGCCCGTTCCAATCGGCGATTATTTCAAGGGCGGTTTCAAGGATCACATCTGGGGGATCATCGGCGGCGGCATCTGGGCGGTCGGCATGACGCTCAACGTCATCGCGTCGGGCGTGGCTTCACCGGCGATTTCCTACGGCCTCGGGCAAGGGGCAACGCTCGTTTCCGCCATCTGGGGTGTGTATATCTGGCGCGAATTCAAAACCGCCCCAAAAGGCACCGAAAAAATGCTGGCCGCCATGTTCGCGTTTTTCGTCATCGGCATCGGCCTGGTCATTTGGGCCAGGATGTAATTTTTTTGTCGCAATATCATTTTTGAACTCAAGAGATTTGGAAGCCTGGGCGGTCACGCTGTGACATGCTTGCCAACATGACACCGGAACTGTCCAGACTGTTTCTTTGTTGACGTTGAAATGGGTTGACGCTATAATTCACCAGTAAACGTACAATTTGTATGCCATTTCCAGAATCGAAAAGTCACCCATTGTTTCTCTGAATTACGATAAAATCAAAACCATGACAGACAATATTTACAAACCGGAACTGATGGAAGTGATCGACGTGGTCCGGCACACGGCGGACGTCAAGTCGGTCAAAATACGTTTTCGCGATCCTGAACGGGCGAAGAGTTTTTCGTTTCGCGTCGGGCAATTCGGACTGTTCTCCGTGTTCGGGTACGGCGAATCGACGTTTAATATCTGTAGCAGCTCGAATTGGCACGATTTCATCGAGTTCTGCTTCCGCAAGACAGGTCGGGTCACCGAGCAGAT
>WRMR01000480.1 GCA_009776995.1 Planctomycetaceae bacterium
CGGTTGTTTCCCGGGCCGCTTTCGCACTTCGGGCGGCCAAATTACGGACCTCCTCGGCGACCACCGCAAAGCCTTTGCCGTGTTGTCCGGCCCGGGCGGCTTCCACGGCGGCGTTCAAGGCAAGAAGGTTGGTTTGGAACGCAATATCGTCAATCACCTTGATGACCCGCTGGATTTCATCGGAGTTTTTCGTGATCCGCTCCATCGCCGTGGTCATTTCCTGCATCGCTTCCTGACCTGCCGTCGCAACTTGGGTCGTTTTTTGCGCCAAGTCGCGTGCTTGCCCTGCACTTTCGGCGTTCATTTTCGTCTGGCTGCTGATTTCGCTCATGGAGGCGGTGATTTCTTCCAGGCTCGCCGCCGCTTCTTGGGCACCGCTGGAAAGATTCTGGGCGGCACCGGAAACTTCGCCGGAACCGGTCGCAACCTGCTTGACGCCGTTGTCGATCTCGCGAAGTACTTGGTTGACCTGATCGAGCATTTTAACGAGTCCCCGATTCAGGGTATCGTTGGGACTCTTTTCTTTGACCGTGATTTGCCAATCCCCCTCGGCCAATTTGTCGGTCATGACGTCAAGAACACGATAATCTTCCAGCACCTGTTCGATGTTGCGGCAAATATCGCCGATTTCATCCCGGCGACGAATCAGTTCCTCCGGGATGCTTGTTCGAGTGTCTCCCTGCTCGGCGATACCGCTGAGAATGTCGGCCCCGGTCTTCAACGGCTTCACAATGTTCCGGGCCGTAAGCCAGCAATAGGGGAGCAGAACCGCTATTCCGATCAACAAACACGAAAGAATCGGCAGACTTTGGTTTTGTAACCACCATTCGCCGTTGGCGTGGATTTTGTCAATTTCCTTTTGGCAGAGGTCTTCCATGTCCGACAGTTCCTTGAGGAGCGCGGTCGCCAGCGGACTGACCTGGCTGTCGAAAAGTTTTGCAACCGGTTCGAGATTGTCCTTACTCCACATGTCGATCAACTCTCCCCCCAGCCGGTGTATTTCCAAATGATTGTCCGCGATGCGATGGAAGGCGTTTTGAAGTGCCTCCGGCTTCGTCTTGATCGTCTCCATACCATCGGAATAGTACCATTTTCCGAAAGCGCAAAGTTTGCCGTCCCTGACGACGCTTAACTCCGGCTTTTCCGAAATAATCGCTTCACTGATATTTCGCAACCAGTTCAGGTGAGCAAGTTTGGCTTCCGTCAATTCGGTACGAAACGCCCGAAACCTGGTTTCCTCACCCAGAGTATCGCAAACCTTGCCTCCGGTATAAATACCTATCGCGGAAATAACCGCAGCAACCAAAAAACCGACGACGCCGATTCCGATGATTTTGGGAAAAAGTTTCATGATGAAGCCTGGTTGAAACAACAACTCAAAAAGGGTTAACTCAATTCGTGCGAAAAGGGGACAGGGCATCGAACGAAACGGATAAATCTATCCCCTATTTCCTATTTCCTATTTCCTATTTCCTATTTCCCCAACTCCCTCAACTTGAACTGGGCGACCAGATTTTGGAGGGTCGTTGCCATGCCGGACATTTCATTGGCGGCACTGGCCGATTCTTCGGCGGACGCCGTGTTCTGTTGCGTCACGGCATCAATTTGTTGCAACCCGATCGTCACCTGATTGACGCCTTGAGCCTGCTCATTGCTGGCTGTGGCGATTCCGGCGACCAATTCGGTCGTTTGTTTGATCTGATCGACAATCGTATTGAGCACCGTAGCCGTATGAGAAGCGACTTCGCCCCCTTTTTCAATTTCATGGCTGCTCTTGACGATTAGCTCCGACGTTTCCTGAGCCGCTTTCGCGCTTCGGGCGGCCAGATTACGGACCTCCTCAGCGACAACCGCGAACCCTTTGCCGTGTTGCCCTGCCCGGGCGGCTTCAACGGCGGCGTTCAGGGCAAGCAGATTCGTTTGGAACGCAATGTCGTCAATCACTTTGATCACCCGCTGGATTTCGTCGGAGTTTTTCGTGATTCGCTCCATTGCTCCGGTCATGCCCTGCATCGCTTCCTGACCCTCGGTCGCCGCCTGGCTCGCTTTTTGTGCCAAATCACGGGCTTGTCCCGCACTTTCAGCGTTCATTTTCGTCTGGCTGCTGATTTCGCTCATGGAAGCGGTGATCTCTTCCAAGCTCGCCGCTGCTTCCTGGGCACCGCTGGAGAGGCTTTGGGCGGCGGTCGAAACTTCACCGGAACCGGTCGCAACCTGCTTGACACTGTCGTTGATCTCGTGGAGAGCGTGATTAACTTGATTGAGCATCTTATTGAGGTTGATGTTCATCGTGTCCTGATCACCGCGAACTTTCGTTTCAACCCGATAGTTGCCGGCTGCCAAATCATTGGCCAGGCGGTCCACGTTTTGGAATTGCTCCAATATCCCTTTCACGGCCTTGCCCAAATCCCCGATTTCATCTCCACGGTTCATGTCGTCGGCGGGAACTTCAAAGGTAACGTTTCCGTCGTTCGCGAGCATTCGCATTGCACCGGTTGCCCGACCAAGAGGGGCGGTAATGGAGACGCTCAACATCCAGCCCATCAGTATGGCACCGAATATTGCAACAGCAGCAATAACGAGCCCCAACGTTCGGAAGAAAGCGATGAGAGTCTGTTGGCTGATTCCCGTATCGTGGGCTAATTTTTCCACCCTTTTTTGTATTTCAGAGACCCCCGCCATAACTGCCCGAATATCTGCTAAAAGCGGATCCTCCATGCCGCGTCGCTCCTTGACATCCTCGACAAGAGTTGTGTTGATAGGCTCCCACTTCTCGCGATCCCGCACAATCTCTCCGATTTTTCTCGTGTGTTCCGGCGACAGTTTCGACAGATTCGGGTCACTCTGAATTTTTTCGAGTTCTGTTTTCAACTCCGCCATTCTGCTGGAGATGAATGGCAGGTATCGGGCTTGCACTGCCGTGTCGGAGGAATTGACAAAGTTATCCAGGCTCCGCAAAACCAGATAAACGAAACCTTGCGCATTGTAGATGGCGATTTCCAAATCCAACATCTCAGCGGCATTGATTTCGGCATTGCTTTTGATTTCGGCTGTTATGTCCTCTCCCAATTTTTCGAGATCATTCCGAACCGTGGTGGAAACTTCCTCACTATCCGCCATGTTTTTAGCTACCGTGGCACCTGCTCTCACGTAGCGGTCTTTGTTCTGCTTGATTTTTTCCAGTGTCCTCACAATTTCACCTGCGTCTTCCCTGTTTTCCTCGATACTGGAGTTGTTCGCGATTTCCCTGACAGAGGTTTCGGTTTCCGCCAGTGCGTTGTTGAATTCCTGGCTGATCTCTTCGGTGGGCCAGAGCAAATAACGGAAGAAACTCCGCCTGGCTTCGTTGGCACTGTTGACGCTGTTTCCTGCCCGGGTTGCCGCATCAAGCAGAGAAATCACCTGTCCTGTCGAACTGTTGATGTTTGCAAAACTGTAAACCATAATCCCCGTCAAAGCGACCAGCAGGAGGATGACGATTCCAAAGGCGAGGAAGAGTTTAATACCGATCTTAAATTTGTTTAACATGAGAGAGCCTTTCCACTTGAAAATTTGGTGTATTTGTTATGAAAAACGTTGATTTGACGCAAACGGGAAAAA
>WRMR01000481.1 GCA_009776995.1 Planctomycetaceae bacterium
CAACCGTGCGTCAACAACAGTGAGGCGTCAATATTTTCACGCCGATGCTTCTGGACATCGTTATAAATGTTCATTTTCCAGCGTTTCATAGAAAACCTTTCAGGTTTTGGCTTCAGGGATCAGGCTTCGGGCTTCGGTAGCCTGTTCCCATGAAAGCCGATTGATAAATTACTTACATTTTGTGCATTCATTTCCTGAAGCCCGAAGTCCGAAGCCTGCTATCGCACCGGGCAAGTACCGGTTGGGCAATCATCGACGACGGTGCTGGTGACTTCAGCACGTAACCCTTGGGCGATCTGGCGGTACAAAGCCGCCAATTTCTTTGTTTTGCCGTCACCGAGCTTTCCGCTCACCTCGCCTTCCAGCCCGTCAAAGAAGCCGCCCCATGTTTTGTTGCTTACCTTTGTTTGGGTGCATGTCCGAATGGATGCGTAGGCAGCGTCAACGGTTCGTATCGTCCCGCGCTCCATGCCGGAGGCTGCGCTGTCAAAGCAGTCGGCAAGGTACTTGGCGTCTTTACGTCCGTCGTTCGGGATGTTCTGGGTGACCCAGTCTTTAAGCGTCGAAGGTTTCGGCGGGTCGGGTTGAGGCTGAGGTTGCGGGTCAGGCTGCGGATACGGTGCGGGACTTGTGCCGTAACTGCAAGCGTGTGTCAAAACAAGCGGCTTGCCCTCGAGAATCGTCGCGGCAATGATCGTGTAATTGCCCGCTCTCGGCGTCGAAAACACAAGCGTTCGCTTCGCCGTGTCAACGTAAAAATCGGCCTGCGGTACGATTTGCCAGTCGGCAATCGCCTCGTCGCTGGTCAAATTGAACACGCAAAGCTCACCGACACCGGCACTTTTCGGGCCGTCAATCGCCACCGATTGCCCAAAAACAAGGCCGCTCCAAAAGATCGCAATTGCGATCAAAAACATGCTGAAATAGTAATCTCTTTGTCTCATACGGTTTTCCTTTTCTTTTTGATACGAAATAACGAAAATACGGAAACAACGAAAGGAAGCCAATACGAAAGTTCGTTTGTTTCGTCCTTTCGTTGTTTCGTATTCCAAAAACACTACTTTTTGAAGAGTTGGATCAGTTGGATGATCAGCCCGATGGCCGCGATAATGACAGCGGGATTTTCGACCGGCATGACATCGGCAACTTCATGGAACGTTTTGACGGCGTTGGTCTGCATTTCGTCCATCGGTATCTTGACGCCGCCGATGCCCGTGTTATCATGGGCAAGCATGAGCAATGAATACACCGCATCCCACGACCGGTCGGAGTCGATGATGCGAATGGCGGCGCGGGAGACCGCGTCGTCGATGACGTTTTGCGTCATGGACGTGAGCGTTGACAGGTCGATGATGACCGGCCTGAGCCAGGTGCGAAGCGTAACGGAATCGTCGACTCCGGGATACGCCGAGATGTGCCGCAACATGGAGGCAATCGTGCCGGAGTAATTCCAGGCATACTTCAACGTGGTAAAAATGGTTTTGATTTTTTCAAGCATAAAGAACCTTTCAAAGTTGTTTGGTATGAATACGTCGTAAATGATGATGGGCATCGCACCATCGCCAGCATTTGTGGGAACCGAGTGGCATGACTTCGTATTCCGTGTCCCCGGCAATGATGCCGTCGCCGGGTTCCGGGTCGAACGTCAGCAGGTTCGCCCGGATGATAAAATCAACGACATGCGCCCCGGTTTTCACGCCGAACTCGTCGGAGATTTCGTATTCCGTGCGCCCGAATGTCGCGGAAAGTGGTAATTTTTCACCGTTTCGGACGTACATTATGCCGCTGGAACTGAATTTTTCCTGCTTTTCCGCAAGCCAGAGTGCCGCTTTCGCCAGCATGTCGCTCATGAATTAAGCCTCACGCGAACGATGGCGTCTGTTGCGGTGGCGGCGGCGAGAGCGATACCAAGCAATGTGTTGCCGGTCGCGGTGACCGTCGCCTTTTTCGCAGTTGCGTTCCAATAAACCCTGCCGTAAACCGGGATAACCGTGTTGTCCTTTTCAAAGTCGAACACGCCAACAACAGCCAGAGAGCCAAGGGCGTCGGCGAGGATGTCGAATTTCGTGATCCCAACCCGATCACCCAGCACAACGACTGTCCCGGCACGGGTGTCCGAGGTCGGGGTGTAGTCAATCGCCTTGCCGTCATGAATAAATCGTGCTTCCATTTCAGCCTTTCAAAATAGTTGTGAATAAAAATCACTTTGCACTTTGCGTTTTGAACTCGCTACACTTCGCCTTTCATTTTCAAGGCACCGCGATAGTCCTGCTCCTTGACCCCGAAATCGAGGTAGCCGCGAAATTGGAAACCGAGCGTATTGAAATCGGCGTCGGCGCGTTCGACGGTCGGCCTGTCCTGCCCACCGAGAAACGCGACTTCGAGAGCCGGGACGCGGTTCGGGTCGGCGAACAAGTACCATGCCTTCGCACTCGAATTCTTGAATCCGGCACTGGAGAGATACGGCGTGGAGACCACCTCGTATTTTCCGGTGTGCGGGTTGTTGACCGGTTTCGGCTTGTTTTCGGGTGTCGTTTCGTTGAGCGTCACAGCCTTCATGAGCATCTCGGCCACGACCTTGAGCGCGGTCGGCACGAGCAGAATCGAGGCGGGCAGTCCAAGCGGCCTGCCGTTCGGTTTCGTCTGCTCCATGAAGGCGATCTCGGCCAGCGTGAGGCCGTCGACATTGAGTGCCGTACCCGCACCTTCCTGATAATTTTTGTGACTTTCATGAAAGAACGCCACGCCGTTATCGCCTGGGGGATTCGAGAGCAACAGTTGCCAAACCTTGTCGGTAATCGCTTCACCGGCACCAAGTCCGACGTTACGCGGCACATCGGTCAAGGCCGAAAGATCGTCGTTGACGATCATTTCGCGCGACAGCCCGAACATGATCCCGTAGGTTTTCGCCTGTTGCGTGAACTTCTGCTCGCTGAGTTTGCCGTGCTTGAGTTCGCCGCCTTCGCCGACCTGCTCAAACGTGAAACTGCCGATCATGCGATAGCGGGTATGCTGCTGGAAGTTGTTGACCGAAGCGGTCTTGCATATCCGCCGCCACGAGTCGTCGATGTAGTTGTAGCCTTCCAAAAGCATCTTGTTGGCGAGGTTCGTCAGGATACCGGGCAGCGAGGTTGTGCTGAACGCCGCCTGAAGCCACTCGCAGGATTGACTGGAAAATCGCGGCAGAGGTGTGCCGTGAGCGAGATCGCAAAATTCCAAAAGCCTGATACCGCGATACCGCTCCGCCGCTTCCAGTACGGGTTCGGAATACCGCTTTTCCATTGCCTGAAGCGAAAGACCGCCCGCCTGCATCGCAATGGCCTCCAGGACAAGCTGCATGGGACGTTGCGGCTCGTTGCGTTGCGTTGTCATGATCGGTCGTGCCGAACGCAAAAACTGCAACTCGAATTGATCCGCCGTCCAGCCTTCCCGGATCGCTTTCGCTTGCAGATCGGGTTGTTCCCCATTGCCAATCTTGCGGATGCTTTCAATCCGGTTCGTTTCCATGACCGCCGCCGCGCGAAACTGCTTTTGGAAGCCGTCGATGACATTGCCTTCGAG
>WRMR01000482.1 GCA_009776995.1 Planctomycetaceae bacterium
GTCGGCGGTCAATGGGTTTGCGGCCTTTTTTCTGTTTCGGAATGAAGTTTTTGATGATTTGCCATTGCTTTTCGGTCAGTTCCATGCGATAATCGCGGGTGATTTTCATGTTACGCCTTTCGTCGATAAGGGTTGTGATGCCTCAAAAACGGAAGCGTAACATGGTTTCATCACTCAATGCAATATCAGGTTATACCGTAAATTTCCTGTCAAAAGACTATTTGAAGACTTACTCTTAGGGTATAATATTTTTACTCATTTTACCATAAAAACGCAAATTCAACACAGCCAATATGTCCGGGAGGAGTCATGCCACATTCCACATTGGATTTTGCACAACTGGTCAAGTACCTGCACTTGTCCGATGCGAAAGTGAAAAAGCTGGTCGATCGCGGTGAGATTCCCGGCCGCAAGATTAAGGGGGAATGGCAGTTCAGTATGCCCGAGGTCAACCGTTGGCTGGAGCAGCGTATTGGCATTTCTGACGATGATGAACTGGCGGACATTGAAAACCAATTTGACCGCGCCACCCCATCCGAAACACCGCAAACGGTCGAAATCGCCAAGCTGATGCCGCTGGAAGCGATTGCCGTTCCGTTTCCGGCGCGAACGAAAGAGTCGGCAATCCGGTCGATGGCGCAACTGGCGGTCGGGAGCGGCCTGCTGTGGGACGGTGAAAAAATGGCCGATGCCCTCCGAAAACGCGAAGAATTGCACTCAACGGCACTCGACAACGGTATCGCCATTTTGCACCCTCGGCGTCCGATGCCGAATATTCTCGCGGAAACCTTTCTCGCCTTGGGCATCGCGCCGAGTGGCATCCCTTTCGGCGGCGGGTTTGGCAACCTGACCGATATTTTCTTTTTACTTTGCAGTACGGACGACCAGATTCACCTGCGTGTACTGGCACGTCTGAGCCGGATTCTCACTGTCCCGAACTTCCTGCCGATGTTGAGAAGTCTCGAAACCCCGGACGAAGTCAAAAAACTGATCTCCGAGACCGAAGCGATGATCTAGGATTTCAGCAGGAATTATTGAAATCAAAAGCAATGCCACGGCCTGGCTGTTGCTGTGTTGTATCAATTGTACGGATTACACCATGGCATGGATTAAAAGCGAATCGGATTTCGCCATCGGTCGATTAATGACGATAATCTTGTCGAACGACGGGTTTGTTGATAACGTAACAAAAGCAGGCGGTTTCAGGGATCAAAACGCGCAATGGAGACCGCTGAACGACGGGTACGGATGCCCCAACAGGTCATACGTTACCGATTGAAGACTCCCGCATGATGCCAATCGGACATGTTTGCGGGGAGCCTCGATGGGTAACAGTCAAGCCGGGGCAATATGAAAAAACAGACATTTCGTGTCGTGACACGCGACAAAAACGGCGAACTCAAAATTCGGGACTTCGATTCGGAAGAAGACTTGATGCGTCGCCACATTCAAATCGGGATCGACGATTGCAGCACGGATTTGAGCTTGCGTGGTCGTCCTGTCTTTCGGGGGTTGATCGGCCCCATACCCGAAACAGGAAACGTCGTCAGGTACGAATCCCCCGAGGTTTTCGAAGCACTGACCAAAGAGTGGGGCATCGTCAGGAAAAAACGACGCAGCCGGAAAGTGGTGAATAGTGAATAGTGGTCAAGTAAATAACGATGTAGTCGCATCATTCAGAGAATAACGTCGTGAGCCGCGTCACAGGGTGACGCGGATGTGTGGTTTCACGCGGGGCAAGATCATTCCGTCAGTACGATCACACGGAAGCCGACGTCAAAAATCTGTTGCTCAGCGAGGTAGTGTTGTTTGAACGCCGTCCGGGCGCGATGCGGCGGGTCGTACCAGGAACCGCCTTTGACGATGCGATGCTCGGGCGCATGGACCGGAGCGTCGGCGACCCATTCGGCAACGTTACCGTGCATGTCGAACAGTCCGAACGGATTGGCAGTGTAGCTTCCGACAGGGGCCGAAACGCGGCTGTGATCGTTGAATCGCACGTCAGCCGGTCGCCAGGCGGGAATGGTATTGCTCCGGTCCAGCCAGCCGAAATCGCTGATCTGTTGGTTGTTGATGTCCGACAAATTTGCGAATGGCGAAAAATCCGTGTCAAGCGTCCCGTACCAGAAAGGCATATCCGGCGAGTTTTCTTCGCCACGGGCGGCGTATTCCCACTGAGCTTCGGTGGGTAGCGTGATCATTTTGCCCGTTTTCTGTGAAAGCCAATCGCAAAACGCAACCGCACGATCCCACGAAACCCGCACGACCGGCTGCGCCGGATGCGAGAGCGACCAGCCTTGTTCGCCGGGGCTGAAGTGCATGAAGTCGCCGAACTCGATCCGGCTGTCATGCGACGGGTCGAACAGGGCAAACTGCGCATTGGTGATTTCGGTTCGCGCCATAAAGAACGGTTTTTCTATCGTGACAAGTAACGGCTGCTCGTCGGGGAATGAGTCCGCTTGCCCCATGACAAAACGGCCTGCCGGGATGTAAACCAACTCAATGTCAACGCCTTCACCAAGCGGGTTCTCACCCAGCGGAATTGTCATTGTTCTATGGTGGGCAGCCGATGAATCAAGGTGGGCAGCCGATCTCCGAGCGGCTGCATCGCCCGTCAGGGCGACTTTCGTGGTGAAAAGTCGGCTATCGCCGACGTGACCACTCGGAGATCGGTCACCCACTTTATCATCACCCACTTTACCGTCACCTGCCTTGCCTGCCAAAACCGCCGCAGGATAATCCACATTCGGGTCATCGTCCAGCAAGGAATCGGTTCCGGCGTACAGGCGGCGCATTTCATGACGGCGTTCAAACTGGTGGCGCACGAGTTCGGGATCATCGGCGGCGATAATGTCACGCCAATTTCCGTGAAACGGAGCGTTCAGGTCGATCCAGGTGATGAGCCGGTCCCAGGCTTCCGCGTCCAATTCGACGCCGTAATGCCCTTTTTGCAAAAGCTGGACGAGCCGGCTGGTGTCGGCGTGATACTCACGCGGGTAGGGAACCTGCATCGTGCCTTCTTTCGTCTGGGCGCGAACAAACCGCCGCAATTGATAATATGAATTGGAAAAGCGCGATTTGACATTGATGTAACTGGATGTGTTGAGCAGCGGCTTGGGTGGCGAGTCTTCAAACGATGCGATTTCAAGGTGCTGTGTGTTGCCTTCGTGATGGCATTCGACGCAATATTTGTCGAGAACCGGCTGCACTTCGCGAACGAAGGAAAAACCGCGTGCCGGTCCGTACCAGGGAGTAATTTCATCCGGCGACGCAATCACCGCACGGGCTTCCAACGGCGGAACAGCGGCGTTTTGCGATTCGTGGCAACCGACGCAGGAAACGACCTCGCCCGGCATGGCGGTGATCCAGCTTCGCATCTGCTGGATGGCTTTTCCTTCGGCGTCGAGCGGTTGCATCGAAATCGGCATGTACGCGGGAATGCGAAAATACGCGGAACCGTCGTCCTTGACCGGTACAGTACCGATGATCCGCCGCGGGTCCCACGGCCCGTCAAGACCAATGCTGTACGGCTCGGCACCCATGTTGCGATAC
>WRMR01000483.1 GCA_009776995.1 Planctomycetaceae bacterium
ATTTACCGGCACTTGTTGAAACGATTAGCAAATTCCAGCGGAGTAAAGACAATGACCAGCAAAATTGACCCAAACGAAATTTGTATCGACGCAAACATACCACAAGGATTACGTCGCACCAATACGATATGCTTTCCGACTTAACCCGTACCGAACTCAAGTTCCTTTGGGATCAGCGACTTGTGCAAGGCAAACTCAATCTCCTTGTCGGTGACGGCGAAGTCGGCAAAACGTGGTTCGTATGCTATATGTGTGCGACCATCTCGACAGGACGTGCCTGGCCTGACGGCACACCATGTGAACAAGGCGGCTGTATCTATTTTGCCAGTGAGGACGGTGTGACGGATACATTGCTCCCCCGTATCGAAGATCAAGGTGGCGACCCGCGACACATCTGCGTCCCGAAAGTGGTCAAAAACAAGCGCACCAACAAGGTTGCTGAATTCACAATGGCCAACGCGAAAGCTCTTGAGGCACTTGTCGACAAATTCGATGCGACGCGAGGCAAGGGTTATGTCAAGCTGGTCATCTTTGACCCGGTCACCGCGTTCATGGGCGACATTGACGAGCATAAGAACAATCAGGTGCGGGCTGCATTTCGTGAGATCATCCGTATCGCCGATGAAAAGCAATTTGCCATGCTTGGTGTTGGCCATCCCAAGAAGAATGCCATGTTGTTCGGTACGGCGGCGGAGGCGTTCAGCGGGTCGATTGCTTACGTCAACCTCGCTCGTATGGTGTGGAATTTTTACTATGACGCGGATGCCGATATTCGCTATATGTTGCCTGCCAAGTCAAACCTCATCAAGAAAGCCTTTGGCTGTAAATACCATGTGCGCGACGGCGTTGTGTATTTTCTTGATACGATGTTCGACAAACATGCCAATCAATATCTCGAAGAGTATCGCAGTCAATTGCGGAAAGGTCGCAAGCCGGTTGACGTACTCAAGGTCGAGGAGTGGCTGCATGACTTTCTCAAGGATGGCGAGAAGCGGTGCGGCAATAAAAGTGATCCGCCGGAAACGGACAGCGTGTTTGGAAGTGCCAAGCGAATGAAATTCTCGCGTGACCGCATTTACGAAGCGGCCAAACGGCTCAACGTCATCAAACGCAAGAACAACTTTGACAACCAATGGTGGTGGCAACTTCCGGCGGGGCAAACCTCCGGCGAACCGCCACCTGAAGACTCACCCGAATTCGCCGAATGGTCGCCGTAGAATTCCGCAAGTCACAAAACAGTGTCCCGGACAGAAACATTTCACGGAAGTTGGCTGAAGTCCCGTAAATTACGATGTATCACCCAACTTCCGCCCTCTTCGAGCCGGAAGTTGGCCGCCGTCGTTTTTTTGACATTCCAACTTCCGCCTTCAACACCCCCGGAAGTTGGGTTTGAGTCTATAAATTACGATACTTTACCCAACTTCCGTGAAATTAAATCTGCCATAGCCCCATTTTTTATCTGTCGGATTCCGGCAGTCAACCACCCTTATTTTGAAAGGACGTTATGAAATCAAACATCACTTTTGACCAGCTCTGCGAGATCGAACCGCGACTTCGGCATCTGGAAACGATGGTCAAGAGTATCCAAGCCGAAAAGAAATTCTGTGCCAATGAGGTCTGGTACAGGAAAGAAGGCATAAAATCACGAATACGCCAACTCGTGGGCTATGAAGGCTGTCATTCCAAAAACGATACTCTTTGTACCAGCGAAGCGTATGATGTTGTATATCAACATCTTTGGGCGATTTTGCCCGACTGCCGACATCGCGGCGATTGCTTGTTTTGACCATCGCATCGCTCCCTCCCAATGGCCACAAACCCGCTCCAACGTGCGTCTCCACGCTTTTGATTATTGAAATAAATCAAACAATGCCTCATTCTGCCATGTTTGCCGTCTTTTGCCGTCCTAAGTACCAGTTTGCCAATTGTGCGTTACAGGGCAAATATGGTCGATTACGTCGAAAACTCGATTAACGGGACAATAATGCCGTTTTTCAGGTGTCGCAATTTACGATATCTATGAATATTAATACTGTTACAATAACTGAAATGCTACAATATTCAATCGTCATAAAGTCTTGTATGATAGGTACTTACTTCGTTACAAAAATCGATTTTGGCCGTGTGAAGAGTAGTGGTATTTGGTACAGTTTGTTGCAGGGGGTGACGCAAATTTCGTATTTCATTGAAATATAAAGACTTACGAAAATACAACCCACCCAAAAGGGTGGGTTTTTATGGTGTTTTTCTGCCAATTTTACTCGCATTTCTCTTGGTTTGATTCCGCCGCAGTTTCGCGGCGACGATCTTCACTTTTTTCACCGCGCCGGCGGTGCGTTCCCAACTTTGACACAGGAAAATAATTTATGCAAACAGATTTCAATATTGAACTTCGTGACATCAATCTGATTACGCCCTACGAACGCAACCCGCGATTGAACGACGGCGCGGTCGATGCGGTGGCGGCAAGTTTACAGGAGTTTGGTTTTCGGCAACCGATTGTTGTTGATGGCAACGGTGTCATCATCGCAGGACATACCCGGCATCGCGCTGCCAAAAAACTCGGCCTTAAAAAAGTGCCAGTGCATGTCGCCGTCGATCTTTCACCCGAACAGGTCAGGGCATACCGGATAACCGACAACAAAACCGGCGAGCTTGCCGAGTGGGACATGGAAATTTTGCCCATCGAATTGTCGGAACTCCGCGACATGGGTTTCGACATGGAGGTGCTGGCCTTTGACGAAAAGGAACTGGCCAAACTTTTGTCGGCACCTGTTCAAACCGGCGAAGTTGATCCCGATCAAATTCCCGAACCACCCGATGAACCGATTACACAAAAAGGCGATCTTTGGATTCTTGGCGACCATCGTTTACTATGCGGTGACAGCGCAAATCCTGATGACGTTGACTGTCTTCTTGACGGAAATGTAATGGACATAACGATTTGTGACCCGCCGTATAATGTGTGCGTTGAATCTCGCAGCAATAATGCCGTTGCCGCCGGATTGTCAAATTGTCTGACAACACATCATCAACAATTCGATGTCGCTCGCAGGGGAAACACCAGGCCGACAACAAAAAAACTGCGTCCCAAAGATCGTCCTTTGGAAAACGATTTTGTCAGCGACGAGGAGTTTGATCGTTTGCTGGATGCGTGGTTTGGCAACATCGCTCGCGTGATGAAACCGGGCGGAGTGTATTATATTTGGGGCGGCTATGCAAATATGGCGAATTATCCGCCGTTTCTCAAAAAGCACAACCTGTATTTTTCACAGGCGGTGATCTGGATCAAGGAACACCCGGTACTCACTCGCAAGGACTTTTTAGGCGATCACGAGTGGTGTTTTTACGGCTGGAAACTCGGTGCAGCTCATAAATTTTATGGGCCGAACAACATCACCGATACGTGGCAACTCACGAAAGACCATAACGGCAATTGTTCCATCGGCAGTGGTGTACGTCTCAATTTTCCCGATGGTTCACGGCTTGACGTTTTGCCGCCGAGCGACAAGCACCGCGTTCGTGAAGTCG
>WRMR01000484.1 GCA_009776995.1 Planctomycetaceae bacterium
AGCGAAAACGGAAGCAGAAAACGGTTGTCGGACCCGACGAACAGCCGCGCGACATGCGGCACGACCAGTCCGACGAAGCCGATGATCCCCAACAGCGAAACCAACACCGCCGTCAGGAATGACGAGAGCAACATCGTCACCAGCCGCACGCGACGCACTGGCACACCGAGTCCCAGCGCGGTTTCTTCGCCAAAGACAATCGCGTTGTAGTTCCAGCTTTGCAACAAAAACCAGGCCGAAACCGGAACAAGGCAAACCGTCATCAGCTTGATGGCCTTCCAGTTTGCCCGTGCCGTGTCGCCGATTGTCCAATAGACGATGGCTGCCAGGCGTGAATCGTCCGCCAGGTATTGCAAGAGCGTAATCCCTGCCGCGAACAGCGAGTTGAGTGCTACGCCGACCAGAATGATCGTCTCGGAACGTGAGCCGCGAAACCGTCCGAGCAAGAGAATCGCCATTGCCGCTGCCGCCGCGAACGCGAAAGCCCAGAGTGCAATCATTTCCCGTGAAAAAACACCGCCGATGATCATGGATTTGTCGAGAGCCGAGACGCTTGCCCCGCCGATGAACAGTGCCATCGCCGCACCAAATGCTGCCGCGTTGGAAATGCCGAGCGTCATCGGCGAGGAGAGCGGATTGCGCAACACACTCTGCATCGTTGCGCCGGAAATCGCGAGTCCCGCCCCGGCGAGGATGGCCGCCAACGCCTGCGGCAACCGGTTTTCCAAAACGATTGCGGCAAGTCGCGGTTCGGCCTCACCGCCGCAGAGAATCGTGATCGTGTCCCGCAATGGAACGGGTGCCGCCCCCACGGCGATGGAAACGCAAAGCATTACGGGTAACAATACCGTTACCGCAAGCAACAGCGTGATTCGCCAGGTGACAGAGCGGGAATATTGTTGATAAGACACGGGGGAGTTGTTTGTGGTTAGGGTTCACGCAAAATTAAGTTGTTCGATCCCTCAGAGCCGCGACGGTCACGGAGCGGTCATTCCGCTCGATAACTCTCGCGGCTCTGATGGAAATGTTCACATTAATTATTGCGCAATCTTGCAATTGCGACTCTGTTTACAATTGCGGTTTATAATTGCTGATCTGATTTCTGTGTGGTGAGGCACTATCGCAACCATTCGAACGTTCGCACATCGTTATTTTTTGGATGGTTCTTGTCGAGTGTGTGCAGTTTCAGTTCCAGACCGTTCGGCTTGATTGCCGCTTCGGTCCAGCCGAGCGGCTGAACATCGTCGAACCGCCAAGCCAGTGCAGGCAGGTTGATCAAATGCACATCGTCACGCACCGACGCACGGTAAATATGTGTGTGTCCGTAGATGTAAGCCTTGACTTGTTTGTGCGACTTGACAATTCCCCAAAATTTGGGTTCATCCTGTAATGATCCTTTGCCCGGATCAAGGTTGTGGTGCGCCGCGAGTATGGCCGGTTTGTCGGCACGTTTGTCGAGTTCGTCGGCCAGCCACAGCAGTTGCGCGTCACCCAACAACCCTGCCCCGGTACCCGTATTGATGTGCGAATCGAGGAAAAACCAGTTCGCGTTCGGCGTTTCGACGACTGCCACCTGTTTTCCCTTGACCGGCGTGTCCTTGATGGCATATTTTTCGGCATTGACCGCAAAATTTTCGTAATTATCGTGATTTCCCAGAAGCGGGTAAACGGAAATGCCCGTCTCAGAAAATGGTTCCAGTTGTTTGGCCAATGTGCGATAATCATCGGCCTCGCCTTGCAGGAACACCACATCGCCGGTGATCATAACGCCTGCCGGTTTGAAGTCGCCAAGCAAAATTTCGTCACGGACTTGGGCAAAATTATGATTGGGTGCCTGGTTATTCAGCACTTTGTCATAGTCGCCGGGAAGATGTATGTCGGAAAGCAAGACCCAGTCATCCTTTGCGTCCCCGGCAGACAATGGCGTGATCATTAATGTAATCATTACCAAAACCAAAATGATTTTGGTCAATCCCGCAAAATAACGCGTGTGTTTCATTCTTATCCCTTTTTGTGGTTTTACCATCCAACGCCAAAGATTTTTATTTCTTCATTGTGAACTTTGTGCATTTCTTTGTGTTGAAATTTTTTAGCGCAAAGTTCGCTAAGTTTTTCACAAAGGTCACAAAATGAAAAGACATAGAACTCCCTGTTACCGCCATTTGAGTCACGATAGCCCCCATTTTATCTGAAAACGATTGAAATGACCATCATTGTAGCAGAAAAAATGAATTTAATGGAAAAAAAGTGTTTTTATCATAAAATCAGGTGTTTTTCTTGTGACCATCGCTCGTTTTTTTGGCTTTTTTGGATATA
Organism: Planctomycetaceae bacterium; assembly: GCA_009776995.1. Taxonomy (GTDB): domain Bacteria; phylum Planctomycetota; class Planctomycetia; order Pirellulales; family Thermoguttaceae; genus WRMR01. Next base: position 2,317 of record WRMR01000484.1, read on the forward strand.
ATCACTTTATCTATTTTACTGCAATTCTTTTGCGCATGTTTTCCAGGAAACTGTTGGTTGGCAACCATCGCTTTTTGAAAATGCGCAAAATTTTCCAGCCTGCTGGGTATTGTATTTCGTAGATCATATTGGCATCGTTTTGTTTTTTCGCCGATCACAGCATGTTTTACGTGACGGCAATAATTTTAACTCTAATGTAGGGCAAATGTTATGGGCTTATTAGTGCTTCGGTGTATTTTTATTTTCATCGCAAGCGGTGTTGGTGTCCTTGCGATCAGGTCCGCTGATGCCTTGAGCGAACCTGATGATAAATTTGGACTTGGTGCGTTTTTTGTAATTTTTTTCATCTCGATTGTGGTTCTCGCGATTGATATCGTCATTCCCCGAAAAAGAGTCGAATGGTTGTCTGCTATTTGCTTTGGGAGTTTGATTGGTCTCATGTTGACTTGGATTCTCGGTATCGCCATTGTTCCCTTGATTGCCACTTTGCTTGTGTTTACCCCAAGCGGTACTGCTCTCTTTACCGGAATGATTATGCCGATTATGGCCGTCAACCTGTGTTACTTGTCTGTTAGTTTCCTGCTACAGACCGGAGGTGATTTTCGGTTCATTATTCCTTACGTTGAGTTCCAGAAAAACGTTAAGGGAATCAAGCCTTTTATACTGGATACCAGTGTTATCATCGACGGCCGCATTGCCGATGTGGTTGAAACGTCATTGATTGACAATCGCTTGATCGTACCGACGTTTGTTGTAACGGAATTGCAGCGCGTGGCCGACAGTGCCGACCGCGGACGCCGGACCAGAGGACGGCGCGGGCTTGACATTTTGAACAAATTGCAGAACATGAAGAACATCGACATCCAGCTTGACGACACGGATTTGCCGGAAATGAAAGGCCAGCCGGTTGATTTGAAACTTGTTTCCCTGACCAAACACATGGAAGGCAAGCTGGTGACGAACGATTACAATTTGAACAAAGTCGCGAGGGTGCAAGGGGTTCAGGTCATCAACCTCAACGATTTGGCCAATGCGATGAAGCCGGTGTTCCTGCCGGGCGAGCATCTGGAAGTCGATGTTGTCAAGTCCGGTGAAGAAGCAGGTCAAGGTATTGGTTACCTTGACGATGGGACGATGGTCGTCATCGAAGGCGGCCGGAACCACATTTCCGAACGCGCCAGCGTGACCGTTACGAGTGTTTTGCAGAACA
>WRMR01000485.1 GCA_009776995.1 Planctomycetaceae bacterium
GCGTTGCGACACTCTCCTGAGCGATGGCGTTCACTGTTTTTACTCCTTACGATTTTATTGATTATGACCAATCGACGCCAATTTTTGAAACACAGCTCCGCCGCAGTTGCAGGGGCGGCTTTGACACCTTACTTGTTTTCCAGCGCACAACCGGTTCGCGCCCAGGCACCGAGTGATCGACTTCGTGCCGGTTGTATCGGCGTCGGAAGCATGGGACGAGGGGATGCACACGATTTTTCCAATCTCGCCGATGTTGTCGCGATCTGTGATGTTGACTCCGAATATGGGATTTCTGAGACCTTGAAAAATCAGAACATCGGTAAAATTCGGGACGGAAAAAGAGAAGGGATTCCCGATTCTTGCAAGGATTATCGTAAAATCCTTGACCGTAACGACATTGATCTCGTGTCCATTGTTACGACTGATCCGTGGCACGTGAAAATCGCGATTGAAGCACTCCAGGCAGGAAAGCATGTGTTCTGTCAAAAGCCGCTCACCCTGACTGTCGAGGAAGGGGAATTGACTCGAAACGCCGTCAAAAAATACCCGAATTTGGTTTTTCAGGTCGGATCGCAACAGCGTTCACAGCGGGATCAGTTCGCGACTGCTTGCCTGATGGTTCGCAAGGGGATGCTCGGCGAAATCAGGAAAATGACCGTCGATATTGGGCCTGGAGACGTTGGTGGACCGTTCCAGAAAAGAACGCCCCCTGATTCTCTCGATTACGACATGTGGTTGGGGCAATGCCCAGTCGTGGAATATATCCCGCAACGTGTCCATTATCAATTCCGTTGGTGGTACGAGTATGGTGGCGGAAAGTTCACCGATTGGGGAGCGCACCACATTGATTTTGCTCACTGGGCACTCAACGAAATTGCGGAAGGACAGGGACCAGTCAGTTTCGAACCAATTGTCGCCAGGCATCCAGTTGAGTTCAAAGACGGCTATCCAACGGTTGACGACCACTATAACACTTCGCATGAGTTCGAAATCCTCTGTAAATTCGCCAGCGGTGCCGAGATGCTCGTATGCAGTCATTCCCGCGATGGAAACGGCATTTTGATCGAGGGAACCCAGGGGCGAATCCACGTTGACAGGGGCAGGATCAGGGGAAAACCGCATGAAGACGGTCTCCATAATTCTCTGACCGAAGACGATTTCACAGAATTGTTCAACGGCAAAAAATTTGACGGCTGGCACAAGCGAAACTACATTGATTGCATCCGAGACGGCGGTCTGCCGGTTTCCGACGTGATTTCGCACATTCAGGCGATGAATTCATGCCACCTTTGTGCGGTCGCAGCCCGTTTGGGACGTAAGATCGAATGGGACCCGAAAACCGAAAAAATCCTCGGTGATGACCAAGCGTCAACTTTCCTTGCCCGTGAATGGCGCAAAGGGTTTGAAATCCCGAGATTGTAGTCTATCACCTGTCATTTATCAGCGATCACTTGAATCACGCGGTTATTCTCCTTTCCGGCGGTCTTGATTCCGCAACCGTTGCCGCAATTGCCCGAGCGGACGGTCAGGAACTGTTCGCGCTGACGATTGATTACAATCAGCGGCATCAAGTTGAACTCGACGCCGCCCGGAATGTTGCGCAGTTTTTGGGAATACAAAACCAGATCGTTTTACCGGTCGATTTGCGTCTTTTCGGCAGCAGCTCGCTAACCGATGAAATTGATGTTCCCAAAGATGTACCGAAGGATCAGATTGGGCGGTCGATCCCGAATACCTATGTTCCCGCCCGAAACACCGTGTTTCTTTCGCTTGCGTTGGCTTATGCGGAAACGGTGGGAGCAAGGGAAATTTACCTCGGAATTTCGGCGGTCGATTTCAGCGGCTATCCCGACTGTCGCCCGGAATTTTTGACAGCGTTTGAGCAGTTGGCCAACGCCGCAACAAAACTCGGTGTCGAAACGTCCGGCTTCCGAATTCACGCCCCTCTCCTTCATTGGAGCAAAGCGAAAACAATTCGGCGGGGACTTGAACTTGGGCTTGATTACGGCTTGACTTGGACCTGTTACGATCCCGCCCCCAACGGCCTCAGTTGCGGACGATGCGAATCCTGTTCACTCCGGCTCCAGGGATTCCGGGAAGCGGGTGTGAGTGATCCGCTGATTTATGAAAAATGAAAAATCCTGTTTTTTCCATTCACGTCGGGACGACAGTAACGGTTACAACCACAACAAATGGTACGACATGATTCTTGGAAGCCGCACTGGATTTTCATTTGGTGGATCGACGATCCAGCTTTCACGTATTGGTTTTGTCGTTGCGGCAAATCATTTTTAATTTCCCGAAGGAAGACGCATGGAAACGTCCGAATTCAGAAATGACACTCACATGAAAGGGATGAAACATGAAAACAGATTACTTTTTAGGAAAGACAGGAAGCCGGGGGGGGTAGTTCCGGTGCCTTAGGTAAAATAGGCAAAGCCTCTCTTGCCGCACTTCTCGCGGCTATTCTCGCCACGCCAAATCTTATGGCGCAACAAAATTGGGAAACAGATGGTGCCGCTACAGTTAACCTTAATGATGGCACCGGCTATAGCAATTTGAATCCCTCCTCGGGAACAGTCGGTCCTGGTGACAATTTCGAAATTCAGGATACTGAGGAGCTGACATTTACCGGAGATTTTGCTGATCCCAGTGCCGTAATCACAAGCATTGGCAACATCACAGTCGAGAATACAGGTTCTGCTGTTGGCTCGGTGAGTTTTAACTTGACTAACACAGATCTCATTAACTTTTTAACGGTGAATAATATTATTCAAGGTACCGACGACACTATTGACGTAACAATTATTAACGGCCATGTGAACATTGGCACAATTGATGCCAATAATGTAACAAATGGCGGCATCCTTACAGTCGGCGGCGGTATGATGAACTCGCTTGATAACACCAGCGGCACTCTGGACGTCATCGGTAACACCGCGATCACAGCGGCTTTTACCAACGGAGGTATCGTCAACATTGCCGACGGGCAGAGATTGACACTTACCGTCGGTAGTACGATTGCCACGCTGGGCGGTGCCGGTGATCTTGTATCGACAAATACTGCCATTACCGTCACGGATACTGCGACGGGCGGTTTCAACGGAAGCATCGATACAGGTAGCGGTGCCCTTACCCTTACGGAAGGCGTTTTCAATGGATCCCTTAATGCCGAAGGTGCTGTAACAATAACCGGCTCCGGAATTACAGGGGTATCACTTAATGCCGCCAATATTTTTAATGGTACGGTGACTATTTCGGCAGGTGGCACCGTTAATCTCGGACATGATGACGCACTCGATGGCACCGGCACAGTGACTTTGAGTAATAATGCTTGGGCCTGTCAGACACCGTAACCGGTGATGTTACGATTGCCAAAGATATTACCGCTTCCGGCGCATTTACATTAGACAATGACGTTTCTGGCGACCATATAGATCTTCAGTTAAAAAATCGGATCAAAGTTTGAGTCTTGCGTATTTGAAGAAGGAGTGGAGAAGTT
>WRMR01000486.1 GCA_009776995.1 Planctomycetaceae bacterium
AGATTCCGCACTTCCTCGGCAACCACCGCGAAGCCTTTGCCATGCTGCCCGGCACGTGCGGCTTCGACGGCGGCGTTCAACGCAAGTAAATTCGTCTGGAAGGCAATGTCGTCGATGACCTTGATGACGCGCTGGATTTCATTCGCGTTTTTCGTGATCTGTTCCATCGAAGCGTTCATATCCTGCATGGCACTTTGACCGGTGGCGGCGGCCTCGGTCACTTTTTGCGCATAATCGCGGGCTGTCCCTGCACTTTGGGCGTTGCTTTGTGTTTGGCTGCTGATTTCAGTCATGGACGCGGTAATCTGCTCGAGACTTGCCGCCGATTCCTGCGCACCATTGGCAAGACGCATTGCTGCCGTGGAGACTTCACTTGCCCCCGTCGTGACCTGTTTGACTTTGTCGTCCACTCCGTGAAGTGTTTGGTTCATTTGTTTCAGCATCCTGGCGAAACTCAAATTCATCACGTCGTCGGAACTTTTCTCGTGAACCGAAATTTGCCAGTTGCCGTCCGCCAGTTGCTCCGCGATTTCCGCGACAGAACGATAATCCTTCAAAACCAGCTCGACGCCGCGCCCAAGATCACCGATCTCGTCCTTGCGACGAATAATGCTATCCGGCATCTTCACATCAAGGCAGCCTTTTCCCGCGATGCTCTGGAAAACGGAACCTCCTATTTGCATGGGAATGACGATCCCGCGTGCGGTCATCCAGGCGTAAGGGAGAAGGATCATGGCACCGATCAGCAACGTGATGAGAGTCGGCAGGCTTTGGTTTTGCATCAACCAGGCTCCTTCCTGTTGGGTTTGGCACAGGTTGTGCTGGCAGAGGTTATCCATCCTCGTCAATGTATTGACGACCATGTTTGCTGTCGGAATGATCTGCTCAGTAACAAGTGTTATGGCTGGTTGCGGGGCATCCGGATCCCATATCTCAAGTAATTCCTTACCCAATGCATGAACTTTCAAGTGGTCCGCTTCGATGCTTTTAAAATCCGCTTGTAATTCCGTCGGCAACGTTTTGACGATTTGCGTGGCATCAGAATAGTACCATTGCCCGAAAGCACAGAGTTTGCCATCCACGCCAATTTTTATTTCAGGACTTGATGTCAAGATTGCAAGTTCAATGGTGCTAAGCCAGAGCAGATGCGCATCCTTGGCTGCGACCAATTCGGCCTGAAACGTTCGGTACTTGTTTTCCTCGTTTTGCATACGGTGGAGCATGATTCCACTGGAAATACTAATCGTGGAAATAATCGCGGCGATCAAAAGCCCAACGAGGCCAATGCCAAAAATTTTTGGAAAGAGTTTCATTCTCACTTAACCTCAATTCAGGTGAGTTGACAGTAATGTTGGTCATGTCGTCATCTTGGTGTAATATGCACGTCATTTTGTAACATCCAAGATGGTCTTGCATCAACAATGCAAAATGACTCAATCGAGTTGACGCACTGAAACTTTGAGAATATAAGATAAGAAAAGGGGGTTGTCAAAGAAAAACGCACAAGATAATAACAGTTGTTAAATATAATTCTTAAACTGTACTGTGACAAAGGATTAAAATAACGTAAATTTTACAGTTATTTTTGTTGAAAAACTAATATTTTCTTATGATTCCCCACCCTGCGAGTTGAAAAACGATGTATTCGGCGGTCTCGCTGTGATCACCTTGCCTCAAAGTCCGTATTCCTTGATTTTGCGGTACAGCGTTCGTTCACCAATGCCCAGCATTTTGGCCGCTTCCTCGCGATTGCCGCCAGTCAGCTTGAGCGTCTCAGCGATGAAAAGCCGCTCCACGGTGTCCAGCGGCTCACCGGCCAGCGTACTGAGCGACGGCTCGTCACTTGGCGGCATCACCGGACGCCGGGACGGCATTCGCTGAACCGTTCCGCCAATCACTCCGTCACCATAAATCGACACCTCAGCGGTGTTGTTGTTGGCAATGATCGTCGTGGTTGTGACCATCGGAATCTCGCCACCGAGCAGTTCCTCCGGCATGTCGTCGAGGTCAAGAATATGGTCGAAATCAACGACCACCATGCTTTCGGCAACATTCCGCAATTGCCGGACGTTACCCGGCCAGTCGAAGGACGACAGTTTTTTCCGTGCCGCATGGGAAACACCGCGCACCGTTTTGCCGTACTTTTTCGCGAATTGTTTGATGAAATGGTCAAACAAAATCGGAATGTCTTCCTCACGTTCCTTGAGCGACGGAACCCGCACCGTGACGACTTTCAGGCGGTGATACAGGTCCTGCCGGAACGCGCCGGTGGCAACGGCCTCTTCGAGATTGCGGTTCGTTGCCGAGAGCAACCGCACGTTGACCTTGATCACGTCGTTTGATCCGACCCGCGTGATTTCGCCGTTTTCGAGGACGCGCAACAGTTTGATCTGCGTCGGCATCGGCATGTCGCCGACTTCGTCGAGAAAAAGTGTACCGCCGTTGGCATATTCAAATTTGCCGATCCGGTCGCTACTGGCGTCGGTGAAAGCCCCCTTGATGTGTCCGAACAACTCGCTTTCCAGGATGCTTTCGCTCAATGCCGCGCAATTGAGTGCCACAAAAGGCCGATTTTTTCGCGGCGAATTTTGGTGAATCGCCTGGGCAAACAGTTCCTTGCCCGTCCCGGTTTCACCCTGGATAAGCACGGTTGCGTCAGTCGGCGCGATGCGTTGGAGGCGGTCGATGACGGTCAGCATCGCGGAACTGTTCCCGATGACCCCGCCGAATCCGAATTTTTCGTCGAGCCGCTGTTGCAACACCTGATTGATGCGGCGGATGCGGGCACTTTCGCCGGCTTTGACGACAATGGTGCGAAGTTGCTGCAAATCCAGCGGCTTTTGCAGGTAATTGAAGGCTCCGCGGCGCATCGCCTCGACCGCGATTTCGACCGAACTATGCGCCGTCATGACAATGACCTCCGAATCGGGCGAAACCGCTTTGGCCGTCTTCAAAATATCGAGACCGCTGTCGTTGTGTTCGAGCATCAGGTCGGTAACGATCACGTCGAAGGCGTAGGAGTTGATCGCCTTGACGGCATCGGCCTGGTGATAGACAACGCGACACGTCGCTCCCAGCTTTTCCAGAGACGCGGCCACAACTTCAGCGTGCGACTCTTCATCGTCAATCACCAGAATGTTCAGTGGCGGTTCATGTTCGGACATGTAAATTGCCTTTTCATGCTAAAGACTTGCTCCTCTATATAATAATCTGACGAAATTGACGTCAATAATCATCAATTTTTTGCACACAGATAACACTGATGAAACGGGATTGTCGCAGATTGATCTGTGCTGATCAGCTCCACCTGTGTCATCAGTGTGCGTTTGGACAAATCGGGCAAGTAATTTTTGAACAAATTTTGAGTTGAAACACCCAAGAATTATACCAAGGATCCTTGCCAAAATAACATTTACGATTGTTACGATATTCTTTGTGAAATTTTGTAGTTCCATTTCCCCAAAACATCATTCCGTATGATGT
>WRMR01000487.1 GCA_009776995.1 Planctomycetaceae bacterium
ATCATTTTACCGGTTACATTTTTTGTGCTTGCCGGTTGCCAACGTTTGCCGGAACGTCCCGATGGGATGCCGGAATTGACCCGCTGTACGGTTCACGTGACCTTTGGCGGCGAACGCTTGCAGGGTGTCAGCGTGCTGCTTCAACCGGCAGCCCCCCAAACCTTAAACTGGCCTGCGGGCGGTCAGACGGACACCGAAGGCAAAGCCGTTATGAAAACGGCGGCTTACTACAACGGAGTCGTGCCCGGCGAATACTTCGTTATTTTTCAGAAGCATGCCGAACCGGAGCTGCGCGGAGACGGAATGCCGCTCCCCGCCAAGCCTCTTATTCCGATCAGGTATTCCAAGGCGGACACGACGGAACGAATCGTTGTGACAAAGGAACAAACCGATTATGTCTTTGAACTGGAAGGTTTGACGCCGGCCGGACACCGCTAAACTTCGGTGAAATGCCTCTCGCGGGATGTGCCGTTGCAGCCTCTTGCTTTCTCCGGTTACCGGAAGTACAATGACCAGCTGAAAGCAGGATTGTAAAAAATGGACCGTACGGATACCGAGATGCACAACGGGTTTCCGTTTTGTGCCCGTTGCTGCTTTCGCTTGGTGCAGTTGTCATTTGCACGCCCGGTTTTGGCGGGCCGGGACGGACAACAATGATTGAATGGTACCCATGAATATTGATTCACCGCACCGTCCTCCGCTGGAAGTTTCCAAGAAAATTGACGCCCTTTGCGACCAGTTCGAAGGTGAGTTCAGGGTTGGTCTTTCGCCGCATATTGAGGACTTTCTCCTTAAAGTCGACGAGTCCTATCGACCGGCTCTTTTCCAGGAGTTGCTCGGGCTGGAAGTCGATTTGCGGCTTGAATTGACGAAATCCGCCGACGTTTTTCCGGCTCTCGACGGCCCCGCAACAATCACTTCCCCGCTGTCGGATGACCCGGAGTCGGAATATCGTCTGCGTTTTCCCCAATACGCTGATCTTGTGACCCGGGTGGTCTGCCGTACCGTCGCACCGCGTTATCTCGGCGACTATGAACTGCTTCGTGAAATCGGTTCAGGTGGAATGGGCGTCGTCTACAAAGCGGTTCAAAAATACTTGAATCAACCCGTTGCGATCAAGGTGCTGCCGCAACGTTTTTCCGATGATCCCCAAACGGTGTTACGGTTTCGACGGGAAATGTTCCTGATCGGTGAACTGAACCATCCGAATGTTGTCCGCGCCCTCTATGCAGGCGAGTCGAAAGGCTTTCTTTATCTCGTTATGGAATTGGTCAGCGGCACCACATTACAAGGCCTCATGGAAAGTGCCTGGAACCGTTATATCACCGACGAGTCTTCCTCCGAACGTTATCGAATGTCCCCCGGTGCGGCTTGTGAAGTCGTTCGGCAAGCCGCACTCGGTTTGGCTCATCTTTCGCAGTTCGGCTTGGTTCATCGTGACGTAAAACCGGCGAACCTGATGATTACCGGTGACGGTATCGTTAAACTGTTCGACTTGGGACTCGGCAAGTTCGACTTCGGCGAATTGACGGCGGCACCGTCCGACTCGACACTCACCCGGATCGGAACCATGATGGGAACGCTCGATTATATGGCTCCGGAACAATGGACTGACTCCGCAAGCGTCGATATTCGTGCCGATATTTATTCGCTCGGCTGCACGCTGTACTTTATGCTGACAAATACGCCGCCGTACACCGGACCGGAATACGCATCGAAACGGGATAAATTTCTCGCCCATTTATCCGGACCGCTACCCTCGTTGGACGACGTCCTGCACACATCCCCCATGGGAATTGACGCCGTCTATCGCCGGATGCTTGCAAAGGAGCCAACGGAACGCTTTCAGACGCCGGAAGAATTGGCCGCAGCGATGGAACCTTTCGCCGATCATCAGGAATTGATGCATTTTTTCGTCGGAGTTCTTGACCCGGCGAAGCAGGATGTTGCCGCTTGTCTTTCGGTCGATGGAATGGCCGACAAAGCGGGGTTACCGTGGTTCAGGCGTCCGAAAACACGCGATCAGATATTGGGATTCGCCTTGGGTGCCGTTTTTGCGTTGGCGGTAATCGGCGTGTTAACGCTTCTGTTTTGACGTACCAGAGCGCATTTCTTTTTGCTCTGGACTCTTAGGACCTGTCAATAACTTAAACGGCAAAAACAATTTTTTTGCCGCGGATAGCACGGAAACTCACGGATATACCGACTGAGAGGCGAGCAGTTTTTTTCGAGAAGCCCCTTTTCTCTTATTATCCGTGTTTTCCGCGGCTAAAGCGTGCTAAAAAAGGATCCCGTCACCCCGCCAAAGGGTTGAAATTCAAACTTTTCCGGTTCGGTAACATTTTTCCCGGAGCCCGCCTCGAAGTACATCGAATGCCGAAATGACGGCGAAAACCTCATCTATTTCCGCAACTTGAATTGGGCGACGAGCTGTTGCAGACTTGCCGCCATCGCATTCATTTCGCTCGCGGCACTGGCTGATTCCTCAGCGGAAGCCGTGTTCGTTTGCGTGGAAGCGTCGATTTGGTTCAAACCGATGGAAATCTGGCCGATTCCCGCAGCCTGTTCGTTACTGGCAGTGGCAATTCCCGATACGAGATCGGTCGTCTGCCTGATCTGTTCGACAATCGTATCGAAGACCTCGGCAGTGCGTGTCGCAATTTCGCCGCCCTTGTCGATTTCCTGACTGCTTTTGTCGATCAGTTCCGCCGTTTCCCGTGCCGCCTTCGCACTGCGGGAAGCAAGGTTGCGGACCTCTTCGGCGACAACGGCAAAGCCCTTTCCGTGCTGTCCGGCACGCGCGGCCTCGACAGCGGCGTTCAATGCCAGCAGGTTCGTTTGGAACGCAATGTCATCGACCACTTTGATGACCCGCTGAATCTCGTTGGAGTTCGAGGTGATCCGTTCCATTGCGGCAATCATTCCGTGCATGGCCGTCTGGCCTTCGGCGGCTACTTTGCTCGACTGTCGGGCCAAATCGCTCGCTTGAACCGCACTTTCGGCATTCGTCTTCGTTTGGCTGCCGACTTCCTGGATCGAAGCGGTGATTTCCTCCAAACTTGCCGCGATTTCCTGAGCACCGCTGGAGAGATTCTCCGCAGCGGCGGCCACTTCGCTGGAACTGGTGGCCACTTGACCGGCACTTTCGTTGATCTCCCGCAAGGCACCACTGACCTCCTCGAACATCTTATTGAGATTGATGTTCATTGCGTCCTTGTTGCCGCGCACTTGCGCCTCAACGTTAAAGTCGTGGCCGGCCAATCGGTCGGCCAGTTTTTCCACGCTTTGGAATTGATGCAACGTGGCTTGTAAAGCCTTGGCTAAATCTCCCACTTCATCGCCGCGTCTCAGATCGCTATCGGAGATTTCAAACGAAACGTCTCCTTCGTTCGCAATCATATTCATTGCACCGACGGCCTTTTTAATACCGCCCGCCACGGAAACGGTCAAGAGCCAGCCCATCAGCATGGCAC
>WRMR01000488.1 GCA_009776995.1 Planctomycetaceae bacterium
TCCCAACAGCCTGATACCGCTTGGAGGTGAAAAATGAGATGGTATGGGTAATTTACGGAAAACACATTAACATAGACGATAATAAACTGATGTGTTTTTCTTCCTAATTTCACTAAAACATGTATTCTCTCGTCACCCCAATGTCCATCTGAAAATTTTCCTAATATTGTTTCATTAATTACGATCTTTTTTATAATGTTTAACTACTTGCCAAATAAAGATTTAAAATATGTTAAATTGATATTCATTTTGGGAACTACTGATAATGGTTTTGTCGAAAAAATCAACTTCTCTCTCTCTGTACTGTTGGAAATATGAGACGTTCTTTTGTTTACCACGGGAATCTTCGCCCCGTAAGTGGCGATTTCGACGCATGATGGTTGTACGTTCCATTCAACCAAGTTCCAACAGCACAACTATCCTGTCCAGTGTTTTTTAGCGAAAACCTAAATTTTGCCTGGCGTCACGAGAAATGTGTGCTGATGTACCAGCGGACGGTCGGGACGATCGCTTCGGGCAGGAAACGTTTGAGGATTGTGTCGTCGGAGACGCTGGCAATTTCCTTGATCAGTGAGCTGGAGACGTGGGCCAGTTCGCCGTCGGCAACGAGGAACAGTGTTTCGACGTCGGGAGCGAGTTGCCGATTGGCCATCATCATGGTCATTTCCGCCGGGATGTCCGTGATGGGACGTACGCCGCGAACCATGATTTTCGACTTGCACTGTTGCACGAAACGGATGGTTAACCCCTCGTAAAGCCGCACTTCGATGTTCGGCAGGTGGGCGGTTGACTGTTCGATCATCGTGACGCGTTGTTCGGGCGTAAACCACGGGCGTTTTTCGTGGTTGATTCCAACTCCAATGATAACGCGGTCAAAAACCCGGCTGATCCGCTCGACGACATTGGCGTGCCCCAATGTCATCGGATCAAACGAACCGGGATAAACCGCTGTCATGTTGGAATTTGTACTCATCATTGCACTTCTAAGCACGTGAACATTTCCAATCAGAACTGCGAGAGTTATCGAGCGGAATGACCGCTCCGTAACCGTCGCGGCTCTGAGGGATCGAAAAACTGATTCTGCGCAGGTTCTTACTCGCCTTTAGGACCGGCGTTTTTGATGACGTCGCTTGCCACATCTTCGTACTTGGCAAAGTTTTTGCGGAACAAACCGGCCAGTTTTTTCGCCGTGGCGTCGAACGCCGCTTTGTCTTTCCAGAGATTTTTCGGGATCAGCACTTCATTGGGCACGTTCGCGCAGGTGGTCGGCACAACAAGATTGAAAATCTCGTCATGCACCATTGGGCTGCTTGACAATTCGCCGGAGTGGATCGCGTCAATGATCGCGCGGGTGTGCTTGATCGACAGCCGTTTGCCGACGCCGTAAGACCCGCCCGACCAACCTGTGTTGACGAGCCAGGCTTTCGAGTCGTACTTCGCCATGTTGGCCGCGAGAAGCTCGGCGTATTTGGCCGGGTGCCACACGAGAAACGCGGCTCCGAAGCAGGCGGAGAAGGTTGCTTCCGGATCGGTGACGTCCACTTCGGTACCGGCGACTTTGGCCGTGTAACCACTCATGAAATGGTACATCGCCTGTTCCGGTGACAAGCGGCTCACCGGCGGCAAAACCCCGAATGCGTCACAGGTCAGCAGAATGATGTTTTTCGGATGGCTGCCCATGCAGGGAATTTTGATGTTCGGGATGAACTCAATCGGATACGACGCCCGCGTGTTTTCCGTCAACGTACTGTCGTCGAAATCCACCTCGCGCGTCGTTGCGTCAAAGATTGTGTTTTCGAGAACCGTGCCGAAACGAATCGCGTGGTAAATCTCCGGCTCGCTTTCCTCACGCAGGTTGATGCACTTGGCATAGCAACCGCCTTCGATATTGACGATGCCGTTTTCCGTCCAATAATGCTCGTCGTCACCGATCAGGCGGCGGTTGGCTTCGGCGGAGAGCGTCGTTTTGCCTGTCCCGGAAAGTCCGAAAAACAGCGACACGTCACCGCCTTTTCCCTCGTTGGCCGAGCAGTGCATCGAAATGAGCCCCTGTTTCGGCATGAGGTAGTTCATGATGGTGAAAACGCCTTTTTTCATTTCCCCGGCGTATTGCGTGCCGAGAATGACGAACTCCTTGCGTTCAAACGACAGAGCCACGCAGGTCTTGGAAGCAACGCCTTCCGCATTGACATCCGACGGAAAGCAACCGGCGTTGTAAACGACGAAATCCGGTTGTCCAAAGTCGGCCAGTTCCTCCGCCGTCGGTTTCACAAGCATATTGAGCATGAACAGCGCGTGGTAAGCGCGTTCGCAAATAATGCGCACCTTGATGCGATATTTCGGTTCCCAGCCTGCGAAACCGTCAATGACATAGAGCAGGTCGCGTGTGTTGAGGTAGTCGATCGCCCGTTGACGGTTGCCGACGAACACCTCGTCCTTGATCGGCATATTGACGGTGCCCCACCAGATGTCCTTCGTGCTTTCCGGGTTATCGACCACACGTTTGTCTTTGGGGCTGCGGCCGGTTTTTGCACCGGATGTGTTCATGAGCGCGCCGGTCGAAGTGATCGCCGCTTTCTCACGGCTGATGCCGTCTTCATACAAACGTGCAGGCGAGGGATTCCTGAGAATGTGCTTGACATTCAAACCATAGGGACTGAGATCCATATCCAATTGCATAGCTGTTTCACCTTTCCCAATAGAAACGGGCTGAAAAAATGTCGCGGGAATCCACATGTCTTTTCCGCGTTAAGGTGACTTTGCAATATCGACTGAAATTCATGGCGCAGTAACAAAGTCTAAGAAATTATACCGAAACGCGGCCATTCCCCAAGCCCCCCCCCCTGCCATTGAAACTGTGACGCAAGTTTATAACACTTGGCTGTTTACGGAGAATACTGTGCGAGTGTCAATATTTTGAGATTAATGTTCCTGACACAATTCAAGTGCCCATGAAAATAAGTGTATTTGACCGCTCATGTGTGTCATGGAAGTTGCGTAAAGTTTTTAGCCGACAAAAGGTAACGACTCAGCGAAATTTTTGGTTTGAATTGACGAAAACGCTTTGCATCCCTAGGGATGCAAAACAATCATTCCACAGAATGATACCGCACAAAGCCAAGAAAGTGAAGTTTTAAAACAGTAGCCCGGAGCGTAAGCGACGGGTTTTTCGGGAACGGTACCGTTAACCGGTCACTTACGTTCCCGGCTGTTGCTCTGGAGAAATTGTCGCTTGATTGGCGTGGGACAGTCAACCATGATTCCACATTCCTCGTGTTTCAGGTTTTGTGATTGAAATCACCCGCCGTCTCCATCTTGGAAATTATGCATATCTTGTCACTACTGTCCCATCATAAATCGAACAGCATCAACTGGTTAGGGCTTTGAGTGTTTTGATCCATGTAATTTTTGTTTTGAAACATCGTAAAAACAGGGGTTTTCTCAAATTGCGTC
>WRMR01000489.1 GCA_009776995.1 Planctomycetaceae bacterium
TTCCACTGTCGAATCCGATGTCACCACCAACGGGCGGCACCTCATCGAATGTGAGGGCAAACCCGCCTATAAATGCACGATTTACGGCGACGAGGTCATTGACACGATTCAAACGGGCGAACATTTTGAATCCCGGCGAATACGTAAAGCGGAGCAGGTCACGACCGCTTGTTGCCGTTTCCTGATACCACAGCCCGACGACAATATGGTCTCGCAAAAAATTCGCTCTTGTCGCTGTAAAAAACGTGGTTCGCAAAACACTGAACCCATTTCACGTCCCGGTTGTTTGGAATGTGTCGAAAAACATCTCAGCGCGGCAATGGTCATTCTCTCCGAAATTCACGCCGGTTATGCTTACCACCTCCGGTTGATCGGGCATTTGCACGAGGCCGAAGAGGAAAGCCAGGAATGGGATTCGCTGTTTCGTTTGATACGCAAGGCACGGAAGGCATACCAAACGCAACAGATCATACCCGACTGGGACATCATAGCCCAAGAGCTTGCCAACGTCAAGGGGAGTACCAATGCTGATTGATCATTTTACACTTCGCACAAAAAACGAAACGCAGTGCGTGGTTTCATGGGCAAGTGAATCGGAAGAGATGCAATCATGGATTTTCATCAACGGCAAATACGTCATTGGGCCGTACATGCCCATGACAAAAGAGCGGTCGATTACCATCCCGTTTTTGCAAGGCACGACGGCGGTCATTGAAATTCACGAGTTCGACGATCTGGAGTTGATCCCGAACTCGTGCGAAGAGATGCCGCAAACAAAACCCTTGATTTCGTGGAATCCTGTTGAGGAAGCCACCAAGTATCGTGTTTATCACGGTGATTTTGCAACGAGCGAAGAGGCTATGGTCAGCGAGGTCAACGCAAGACCGGGCATTGCCCGCATGGAAATCAACTCGCCCGTCATACTCGACGGCAAAAACGGACATTGGTACTGGTTTCGGGTCGAGTCGCTCGACAAGTTTAACAACGAATCCGTCAACACCGGTGAGCTGGTCAAATACCATGCAAGCGATCTGCCGCCTGTGACGGAGTTGGTGATTTCAAAACAGCCCAACGGCAAATATCAATTTCAACTTTAGGCTTCAGACTCCGGACTTCGGGCTTCAGGGAATTCACAAAACCTGAAGCCCGAAGCCTGAAGTCCGAAGCCGTTTTCTGAAAGAAAACATAATGGCAACACCCACCCCCGATCAATTAGGCGTCTATTACACATCGAAAGACCTCACCGCCGACGGCGCGGCGATCCCGAACCGCGTGACCGGCAGCGATTCCAGCGTTCTTTCAATCAGTGTCCCGGCGATGACCGAGGCGACCGACTTCTGGAACGGTGCCATCGGCACGTTCATCGGAACATCGACGGCAACGTCCGCTCTGCGCGGTTTTTTCTTTCACGTCCGCAAATGGGACTTGGCAACGAAAAAACTGGCACTCGCACAGCCCTTGCCCATCGCACCGGCGACGGGCGATACGTTTCAAATCATCGCAAGCGGCAAGACGGCTTCCAATTGCGAAGTCCATGCCATGAAAGTCAGCGGCAAACAACCTGAAATCGAACCGGTCGCAGGCACCAGCATCACCGGCGTCACAATCAAAAAGGCGTCGGCCTTGCTCGGTGAAGGCACGTTGACGTTGAGCTATGTGACATCACCGGCCAGGGCATTAACGATTCGCATGGGTTCCGCCAATCCCGGCCCCGAGGTAACGATTACCGCAAACGCAACCAACCTGCCTGTTTTCAATGCCGATCTCTCCGGCTATGTGCTGGTCGATGTCAACTTCACATCACTGCCGACAAGCTCACGAAGTGACACGTTCACGATCACCGTACCCAAGGGCAATCTTATCCCGAGCATGGAAGGTTATGAAACCAACGACGGTGCCGGTCGAACGCGCTACCATCTCATCGTCGCCAAAAACAAGTCGACCTCGCCGCTCGACGCGATGACCGCGTTTTCAATCTGGACGGGCAGACCGGCCGGAAACCAGACCACCGTAACCGCCTCATACAGTTATTCCGCCGACACGCCCGGTTCGATCAGCGTTTCCAATGCCTCGACCTGGCCGACTCGCGGATTTTGGGTGCGCCGAACAGTCAGTGGCGGCAGCGGCGACATCCGGTACGTTGACTATCGCAGCAGCAACACACTCTATGTCAAGCCGGTGACGTGGGGATATTTGCGATTTCAAAATGGAACGACCGAACTCAAGCCCGGCATGGCGATCAACGGCACCACGTATAGCGCAACGGCGATCATTGATCAAGTCGTGCTGACCGGCGGGTCATGGTCGGCGGGAACGGCAGCCGGGACGCTCATTCTCAAAAAGTTCATCAACTCCTTTTACAATACCGAAGCGATCCGGGTCGACAATGTTCAAGTTGCTCAGGCAGTCGCAAGTTCGACGCGCGGGTATCGCGGCTATACGGCAACAACATGGTACAACAACGACCGCATCGAACCGCTCAGTGACATCGACATCGGTCTCAACCTGCCATCCGCCGGGCTTTACAAAAACCCGGAAACCGAGAACATCGCGCCGGACGGCATAACGTTCGGTATTTATCAAGACCAGACGGAAGCCATGATTCTCGAATCCGTCATGGCCGGGAGCAGCGTCGGCATCTGGACTCGCGAGACCATTCTTGATGGTACGCAGGCACGGCAAGACTTGGATGGATCAGTTTACATTTCATGGTACTGAACGAGGTCGAAACTATGCCAATATTCGCAATCCCATCCCGATTTGAAAGTTCAACGATTCAACGTGTCGGCTTTCGACATCGCTATGACGCCTTCAACATTACCCCACAAACATGCCATGCGTTTCGTTACCTGTCCGAAGCGAAGTGTAACAATTACTATCGCTGGCGGTTCGATGCGGAAAACATCACGTCGAACAATGCAAACCGTATTCGCTTTGACTCCGAAGGTCGCGGTCTGTGCAGAACAGGGGCATCATTCGACGCGACACCCGACTTCGAGCATCCCACGACCGGCGTTACGGCAAAATACGAATGGCTGCGGTCTTACGACACAAAAACAAACGCCCGTTTTGAAACGATCAAGCCCTCGTTTCAGCAGGTGAGCAATCAATTCGATGCCATTTTATTTCAAAAGTATGTCGGCGTCAATGGACTGTTCGACGCCAACGCCGTAATGCAGGTGCAATTGTCCGGCCTATTCGACGTCATGCCCGGTTATCAACACACCTTGACAGTCGGGCGTTTTGATGCGATTGCCGATGTATTGGCCGCCTTGCCCATGCACAAGCAAGCCTTCGTTAAGCCCGGCTGGTACATCATCATTCGCAATACCGAAACCAACGAACAACGTGACTTGGGCTTCATTGCCTTCGACGCAACGGAAAGGGCGATCAAGGATGTTGACTTGCCCGACGGTGATTACGAAATCACGCTGTTGTACTCGTCGCTG
>WRMR01000490.1 GCA_009776995.1 Planctomycetaceae bacterium
GAATGCTGTTGATCAGGGCACTGATCGTGTCGTAATGCGAATCGCCGT
Source organism: Planctomycetaceae bacterium (assembly GCA_009776995.1). GTDB lineage: Bacteria > Planctomycetota > Planctomycetia > Pirellulales > Thermoguttaceae > WRMR01. The sequence goes on from WRMR01000490.1 coordinate 49, forward strand.
CACGGTCGTACTGCACGGCTTTGCGCTGGACGGATTCGGCTGCCAGTTCGCGGGTAAAATCGACCGTTTCGCCGTCACAGGAAAGCACACCAACTTCGAGAGCAGAAAGTGCCTGCCGCGCATCGCCGTCGCTGATTTCGGCCAGGTAATCGAGCGCGTCGTCGTGCATGGTGATCTTGCGCCGCCCGAACCCGCGCTCGGAATCGTCAATGGCCCGCAAAAGCAGTGCCTTGATCAGCCCGGTCGAAAGTGCCTCGAACTGAAAAATGCGACTCCGGCTGATGAGCGCGTTGTTGATTGTAAAGAACGGGTTTTCCGTTGTTGCACCAACGAGTATGACCACGCCGTTTTCGACTTCCGGCAACAAAACATCCTGCTGCGACTTGTTGAAACGGTGGATTTCGTCAACAAACAGCAACGTTCGCTGGCCGCTGGTTGCCAGGCGGTCGTTTGCTTCGCCGAGGACTTCGCGGAGCTGTTTGACGCCATCGTTGACGGCGGAAAGCTGGCGAAAGGTACTGCGGCTCTCTCGTGCCAAAAGCCGGGCCAGTGTTGTTTTTCCGGAACCGGGCGGTCCATGAAAGATGACCGAACCGAGACGGTCGGCCTTGAGTAATCGCCGCAACAGCTTGCCTTCGCCGAGAAAATGTTCCTGGCCGACAAACTCGCCGAGCGTTTGCGGCCGCATCCGCGCCGCCAGCGGGAGTGCCTTGCGGCGGTTTTCCTGTTCCGATGATTCAAAAAGTGACACGGAAAATGGTGCGGAAATGTGACTCATCCCATAATTTTACCTGAATCTCTCGATTTCATCAAGGTAAAGGCTCAATGCCGTATCGAGATCATGGTTGTTGATGGTCAGGACGGCGTCCTTTGCTTTGACGATGGCACTGCCGAAACTCCGGTTGGCCGTGTTGTCGAAAATTTTGGTGTTCGCAGTGAGTATCGCTGTACCTTTGGCCTGGTAGAGACCGCCGCCGTAGGTCGAATCGTTACCGGAGATCGTCACGTCATCGAGCGACAAATTGCCGTCCGCCTGATAAATCGCGCCGCCCCAGGTTGCACTGTTGTTCGCGATCACATTGCTGCCGTTGCTCGTCAATGTGCCGCTGTTTTGATAAATCGCACCGCCCCATTTGCTGTGGTTATCGGTCATGATGCAGTCCGTCATGACAACGGTGCTGTCAACGAAGTACATTGCGCCGCCGTAGTTGGCCGTGTTACCGACAAACGTCACGTCGGTCAACGTGAGTTGCGCGTTTTTCGCGTACAACGCTCCGCCTTGCGTGGACGTGACGCCGCCGGTCAGTGTCAAGCCGACAAGCTCGACCTCACAGTCAACTGTTGCGTTGCCGGTGATGTTGAAAACGCGGCTGACGTTGACTTCCTCATCAATCATACCGCTTGCGTCAATCGTAACGCCGTTGCCGATGATCTGCACGCTGTTTTTGACGACCAGTTCACCGTACTGCAAGACCAAGTCCGCCTTCGCCGTGCCGTCGTCGTTGAACAATGCCGCGTCGAACGTGATAGCGTCACCCGCCTTGGCCAGTAACAACGCTTCGCGCAAACTCAGGTCGTGGATGTAAGGCACGCCGGTGGACCAGTCACTGAACGTCGTGACGACGAAGTCGCCGATGAATGATGATGACTTCGATATTGTCAACCAATCGGAATCGATCCAGCCTTCCGCCGTAGCCTTGATACGAACGAAATAGGTTGTATTCGTTGCGAGGTCTGTGAGCGTGCGAGCGGTTTCACTCCCGCTCCGTATTTCGATGGTCTTTGTTGCATCGGTGTCCGGGAAGTCCGGCAACGTCGAATACTGAATCACGTAACCTTCGGCGTTTGCCACCTCAAACCAGGAAACATCCATCGACGAATTGCGTGTTGCGGCAATAGCTTCGAGCTGCGGCGTGTCAAGTTGGAGTTCTTCAACAGGCAACTCAATTCTGACAACAAGATTTTCCGGGGCAATCAAATCGAAGGTGGGATTATTCGGCTCAACCCGGAATACGGCGTCTCCTGCCGAAACGCCCGCTTTCACGATAAAACTCAGATTGATCAACTCAAGGAGATCATCCGTACCGGGCCACGTCCCCATCATGTCATTCCATCCGATGACAATAGCATGGATGTCAGGACGGTGGCTTAACGCCCCCTGGACGCCGTTGGTGTAAGTGATGACAGACTCCGTTGGCTGATACTCCACAAAATCAGGGTCATAGTAAACAAAGAGTCCAATTCCAAATGTGTAATAACCAAAATACTCAGGTTCTTTGCTGAGGATTTCCCCGCTGCAACGTTGTAAACACTGCTCGTGGTGAAAACCTGGTGTGTTGGGGCAAGTACCTCCACATCTCCGACCGTAAATTCCCAACTTGCGGTATTGTTGCCTTTTTGCAATTCGGAGAGTGCATCATTCACGTCAAGCGTTACGGTAATCGTATAAGTTCCGGCGGCGAGTTTGCCCCAATTGTAGTTTTGTGCCAGCGTCTGAAATCCGCCAGCCGCAAGTGACGCAGACATTGTAAAATCCTGGGAGCGGGAATAAGTCGTAATGGCACCGCCAAAATCCTCATGGGAAGATCTGCCGTTGATGAACGTTAATCCACTCAATGTAACAGTACGCCAAGGGCGGACTAAAATAATGCTGGACCTGCCATCGCCGCTAATGGTGATATTCTGGCTTCCCGCATCGATGGTTATATTTTTGTTAACATCGAGAAAGTTGCCATTGAGTGTGATCGTTTGGTTTGCCAGCGAGGGGGCAAAGGTGATGGTGCCGCCGAGTCCGGAAGTTCCGGCGTAGGCGATGGCTTCGCGGAGCGAAATAACGCCATCGTTGGGGTCAACGACGTCGTTCAGCGTGGTGACGTGCGTCGCTGGTATTTCAGCCGCCGCTGCCAGTATCAGATTCTGAGTTTGAGCAATCAGGTTGTTTTCAATGTGTGGGGCATTACCGAAATAGTCCGATGGCGTCAATGGACTGACCGACAGCATCTGCCGCTCTTCGAGGGGTTCCAGGTGCAAACGACGAAAACGCTTGGGCTTGGGGAATAAGGTTTTCATAAATGAGGGCTTTCTTATGAGTGTGGAGTTGGAAGTTATGAGTTGGGAGTGAGGAGTGAAAAGTTAGGAGTTAGGAGCGGAATATTCTGCACTCTGCACTCTGCACTCTGCATTCTGCATTCTGCATTCTGCATTCTGCACTCTGCATTTCCTTCGCGGTTTTGAGTCGAAAAGACGGCGCGTGACATTCTGTGCAAAAACCTTTGCTTGTCACGATTTTTTCTTTGCGTAAAATCTGATAATTGCGGCACTTACGACAATCTTTGGAAACTTTGCCGATTTTGCCGCCGCCCTGGGTATGTTGCGCGCAATAATAGATCA
>WRMR01000491.1 GCA_009776995.1 Planctomycetaceae bacterium
TCCAGAAAGAGGTTCGGTTCCCCCCCGGCGTTATAATGGTCGATAACATCCCAAAGCGTTTTCAGAGACCCGTCGTGCATGTACGGTCCGGTGATTCCCACATTCAGGAGCATCGGTGTACGAAACGCCCCGATTTCGTGCGTGTTATGGGTCACGGTAAAACGTCCAAGCTCCGCGTATTCCGACGCCAAAGCCAGTTCGTCCAGCATCTTGTCAGACGAATCCTGTTGGAGAATCTGCACCGCCTCCGCCGCCAGTCGCGGGAAATCCTGATGCGCCGCGGAGACGCCGATGTTATGGAATTTATTGTTCGTTCCCAGCGGATTGGACGGACTCATCGGGTGGCACGCCGCGCATCGCCCTTCGCGGTTAAACAGTTTCCAGCCTTCCACGGCATCCGGAGAAATGGCGTTGCGGTCTCCGTTCAGGTAACGCCGGAACGGAGAGTCCAGGAAGTTGAGCGTCCTCTCGAACGTCGCGATTGCCCGACCGATGTCCTGAAAATTCACTTCCCGGCCATACGCTTCACGGAACATCGCCTGATAGTCCGGGTCGTCCTTAATCCCGGCGATGATGACCGCTTCGTTGTCTTCCATTCCCATTTCGATCGGATTGATGATCGGCTGCATCGCCTGATGATCCACGGTGGGGGAACGACCGTCCCAAAACATGGTGTGCAGGAGCGTGACATTCATGGTCGTCGGGGAGTTCCGTTCGCCAAACTGTCCGCCGATCCCCTCCGAGGTCGGCTGTTGATCGGAAAACCCGCGGGTCACGTCATGGCAGGTCGCGCAGGAAACCGTTCCGTCCGCCGAGAGTTTCGGCTCGAAGTAAAGTTTGCGTCCCAGCGAGATTCGTGCGGGAGTGATTTCGTTGTCTGCCGGAATCAGGGCGTTCCAGTAAACCGGGTCCACTCCGTCGGGCACGTAATTCGTCGCGCCGGCCTCCGGTTGCAGGGTTTCCAGGGCACGTTGTTGGTATTCCTCGGTGGCGGCCCCGTGAGGCCCCAACGGGATTCGTCCGCCAGGGGCCGCCGCCATGACCACCGACAACCAGGCGGGCATCAGGAAGAGGACCGCACCGATGACCGATGGTACCCAACGGCACGTCAATCTCTTTTGCTGGATCAATTTTTGCATGTTTAGTTCTCCTTCAGTTCTCCTTCAGTTCTCCAGGTGTCTAAAAAAAACTTGTGTGAAACCTTCTCGCCGGGCCCCGACGGAACAAACCATTTATTTCATAGGACCAAGCCGATGTCAAGAGACATGAAAAATTTTTTGGGAAAATTGGGTTTATCCCGCCGATTTTTTTGGGGGGCTTTTTCCGAACGGCAAAAGCTCAATCGGGATGGAGCCGCCAGAGAAATCGATAATTGAATCGACGATTGGGGGCGGTATCCCCGGCAAGACAAAGGGAAATCGGATCGTTCAGGTCGTTGGGGTTGTCACACCACTTAAAATCAAAATGGATCGCGTCCTCCTGCCAATTCCCAAGAGAACGCGGCACCTTGACAATAAGCTTATTGAATGCAATCCGGTAAGGGACTTCCGCCAAATCTTTCCACGTCCCGGTTGCGGCGTCCCATTGCATTACAACCGTTTTGTCCGCGTCGATTTTTTGATTGATGAGTAAATCGTACCCGAACCAGCCGGTCTTGGAATCCTGGTCGGAATCAATCAGGAGCAACATCCAATTGTCGTCGGTGACGGGAGTCAATTCGTTTGCCGCCTCGACATGAAAATAAACATTTTCTTCATCAACGGCGATTTTACAGGTGGTAATGTCATTTCGTCCGGAGTGATCCGTATAATGATTACCCCCGTAACCCGGGTAATCCCGATGGAACACATCACCGACCGTGTCGCGGTATTCCACCGGGATCGTTTCCCATACGTCAAAAGGGTGATTCCAATCAATAGTCGTGATTCCCGCATGTCTCGGGATCGGGCGAACCCCTTTGTATTTGCGAATGTTTTGCGCCATTTGCATATAATAGTTGTCCGTATAGCCCCCCTTCATCGGTTGTACGGCACGGTTGAACTCGGCATTGTACTGGTCGACAAAGTAATAAGCGGCTTCCGGGCCGCGTTCCATAAAATTGGCCCAAGCCAGAGTGCCGGGATCGGACGATTTCATGGCCGTCCACTCGTTCCAGTCGTTGATATACAGAAATTGAGGATTGGCTTCAAGGGCTTCCTCCCAGCGTTCCTGGAAATAGATTCCATATCCTTCCGGGTTTTCGACTGTTTTATCCAGCCAGGGCACATAAGCTGGTCCCGGCATGTCGTATTGGTTCAGCGGCGGGGTTCCGGCGGCGCGCGACCAGGACTTGCCAATGCCAAAATGCTCTGTCGCGTTTGCCACCGTAACGACGGGATGCTGGCCGGGTGTTACCGCAGCCTGTTCCTTTTTCCCCTTGTGCCTCGATACGAGATCGTCGGGGTCCATGTCGCGAACGTTTTTATCGCCTAAATTGTAACCAAAACTCCAGTTGTCTTCGGTCCCGACGAAACGTTCGCCCCCCCACTCATAATACCCCCACCACATGGTGCGCAAAGTAAAAAACTCTTTGACCGCCCGGGTATAATCCGTGTAAAACTCTTCGCAAAAATCCGGATTGTTGAAATGCGGATTCATGGGGTTGGTTTTGGCATCAGGGTCATAATGCGGATTTTTGTTGTTCCCCGACAAAATCCGCTTCGCATTATACAGCAACAAAGGCTTCCCATCCCAGTAAAACCACAGGTCGCGATATTTTTCTTCCTTGTAAATACGGTCGTACAGATGTTGTACGACCGTTATGCACGGACCGTTATACGCCCAAAAACAGAATTGCGGCACAATATTGCCTTCGGCCTTCACTTTTTGCATTGTGGTGAAAAGCACCTCCCACTCCTCCCAATACATGACGGCATTGGTAACATCGACAATCAGGACATCGACGCCCGCATCCGTGAGCATCGAAAGGTCTTGCCGGATCACATATTCGTCCTTACTGAGAAAATAGCCCAATTCCGGCTCACCCCAGTGAAACGCGGTTTCCGTCCACCCGGGATGTTTCGCGTCAAACCTTGCGTCCGGGTCGTTTTGAAGGATTCGGGTGACGTCAGCGGCATAAGGGCTTTTCAATTTTGCATTTTGATCGCCGTGCCATGTGAGGTAAAAAATGCCGACTATTCTCCGCTGGTCGGTTTTGACCTCACCGACTTCCGAAAAATCGGGCATCGTTCGTCCCAATGCGTCCGTGCCAACCCAAGTGTCGGGAAACAGGTCGCGAACAGGAGCTTGGGCACCGGACCCGGTGACCTGAAGACTAACGGTGAAAACGGCGAAACTCAACAGTTTGAAAATCAAACGGAAATTTTTCATGGGAACGCAGGGGGTAAGAGATCGGTTTCGGTGGTCAATCCGTTTCG
>WRMR01000492.1 GCA_009776995.1 Planctomycetaceae bacterium
GAACCATAATGATAGTATTCCCCTTCGGAATAAATGATTTTGCCGAACCCGCCCGCATCGTAGATTTTACGCATGGCGTAGAGATCGTCGTGAAAAGTTGATGTTTCAAACATCATGTAGTGGAGTCCGGTTTTTTTCACCATTTCGTAGAGCATGTCGGCTTCTTCGAGATTCCCAAACGTGGCGGGAACAGCCGTGGCGACATGTTTTCCATGTTTCATGACTTCGAGACAATGTCGCGCGTGGCTCGGCGCATCGGTTGCGACAAAAATCGCCTCGATGCTGTCATCCTTGACCATTTCTTCCAGCGAGGGGTAGGTTTTCCCGCATTTGGCCACTTGAGCCATCGTCGCGCAGCGTTCGGGAATCAGGTCGCTGACCGCGACGAGTTCCACATTCGGATGACTCTGCAAACTGAAAGCCGTTCCAAACTGGCACACCCCAAAGCCGACGAGTCCCATTTTAACCTTGCGGTCGAATTTCTGTTGCCAGACCGTGCTCTCGTCAATATCGGTTTTTGTGTCGTCAAAACCGGCGATTTTGACATCCTGTGGCGTGGCCACCCCGGAACTTGTAGCCAAAAGGCCGGCACCGAGCGCGGCATTCGTGAAAAATGAACGTCTTGAAATTGGCATGATTGTCTCCTTTTGAAACGGGAAGTGAAATCAACTCACTCAAACTGTCAACACAAAACCGGAAATGGAGGATCAGGTGGAGTTGTTCCACGTGATTATGAGTGGATTTCCCGGTTACTAAGAGTGTTTCATCATATTCCCTCAGTAACACGGTTGGAAATTTTGTGATGTTGACAGTTTGAGTCAACTCAAATGATATCAACATAATCCGTTTCCAGTATTTTTGCAAGATACGGTCATTTCGGTCGTAAAATAAGGTTTGGTGGGGTAATACGCTTTGTTGCGACACTGTTTCCGTATATTCCATATAGACAGCATGGCCATCGCAACTGTCGCAATTCACATATATGGTCTCCTCTTTTGCAAAATCAATGAATGAATCATCGGCTAACAAATCATTGGTGCGGTTTTATGAAATATCATAGTAACGGTTGTTAATATGGCGAATCACCATTCACAATTTGTCTTTCAAGAGTTCAACCATGAATATTGGAAAACGGCTGGCATTCGGGATTGTTCTTTTATCTGTGGCAACCATCGTCACACTCGTTGGGATATTGGTGGTCAACACGGACAAAATGGCGAATCACACGGAAAGCAAACTGGTTCAAAGTCTCGAAAACCAGAAACTGGTCAATGATCAGATTCAATCGGCCATCGACAATGAATTTCATCAGCTTTCCGCATCCATGGGTGATATTACCGCAAAGATGGGTGAGGAACAGGCACGGCTGATCGGCCGGGACGCCGGCAACCGGGTGGCCGCCTTGTTTGAGGCCGCGTTTGCGATGAGCCGGACCTGCGCACGGACAATTGCCGCTTACAAGGAATCCTGTACCGAGCAGGAGATTGTGCCGAATCGTCAAACACTCGACCGAATCATCTATGAAATCCTTGAAAACACACAGGAAATCCAAGCGGTCTGGGCTGTCATGGGGCCGAATGAACTGGACGGCAGGGATGAAGAATTCAAAAATTCGGAAACATCGGGGGAAACGGGCCGCTATAGTCCGTGGTTTTATAAAGGCAAAGACGGAAACATCATCAAAGCGTTTTGCCGGACCTTTGAAGAAGACGAGTATTTCAGGATACCCTATACTACCGGACAGGAATTCATTGACGGCCCGAATAACGACGACGGAACGCTGATCACGGGGTTCTGCACACCGATTCGCGATGATTTCGGGCGGGTTCTCGGCGTGATCGGAATTGACGTGAAACTCAAAACGCTTTCAACGTTGATCACCGATTTCAAACCTTTCGGCAACGGTTACGCGATCTTTTTCAGTCCCAAGGGAATCATCGCCGGAATCCCCAAGGAGATGAGTGATCTGGAGCTTGTCAACCTGAACAATATCATCACGCCGGAAAACCTGCAAAAGGAATTGGCCGACATCCTGAAGAATTACGAAACGGCCAAAGCCGAAGGTCGTCCCAGCGTGGCACAAGGCTTTTTTGAAGATATTGAAGGCAAAGAACAGGAGATTGCCGCCACGAAAGCGGCCAATCGAATCGTTTTCGGCCAGGAAGAGCCGAAAGACATGGATGATCTCAGGAAGATGATTGATCTCGTGTCGCGCGGTGAGGCGGGGGAAGCCGGGTTTTATTATGACCGCGATGAGACGCATCGTTTCTTTCCCATTGAAGGCCGGGAAACGTTGAAAATCCACGTTCCCATTCATGTCGGCGGTTCGCCGGTGAAATGGACGGTTCTTGTGGTTGTGGAATCGGCCAAAGTTTTTGAAACGCGAAATCTGGCATTGGAACAAGCCCGTAAACAGACCGTCCAACTGACGGAAAAGGTGGAACAACAGCAAAGCACGAGTGAAACGGACAGCGATCTGCTGATTACGGAAGTTCGGCATTCCTCGCGTCAATCCCTGCATTCCGCAATCGTTGCCGGAATGATCGTGCTGATGGTGACGGGAGTGATCGGTCTGCTTTTTGCAAGGTCGGTCAACCGTGCCATCCAGGCACGCGATCATTGGTATCGCCAGGTTCTCAATACGGCACCAACCCCCATTTCCGTTGTTGACAAGGATCAACGAATCACGTTTCTCAATAACAAATCCGTGGAAATGACCGGAGTTCCCTGCGAGCAGGCGGTCGGGTTGAAATGGGAGGACGTTTGGAGCAAAGCCGGCAGACAAACGGAAGTGCGTCCATCGGCTGAAACCGGAAAAAAAGTGTCCCAGGAAGAACTCGCCGGCATTCACTGGGAAGTTTACGCCGACTCGATTTGTGACATTCATGGTGAAAAGATCGGCATGACCGAAATCATGAAGGACATTTCCGCGCAAACCAAAGTCTTGCGTGCCGCTTCGGAAATCGAAAAAGTCGTTTCCCAGGCGGTGGAGAAAGTGGCGGAAATTTCCAAAGACGCAACGAATCTTTCCGAAGGGGCGAAAGAGCAATCGAACGACCTGAACGACGTCATGTCGAGCATCAACGACATGAGCAGTCAAACGAAGCAGAACGCCGACAATGCCCAGGAAGCCAACCAGCTCTCAAAAGAAGCGGCTCAAACGGCACTCAAAGGTCAGGATCAGATGAAAAACATGGTCGATTCGATGAACCTGATCCGTGAAACCGCGCAGAACACGCGGGACATTATCGCCACCATTGACGAAATCGCGTTCCAGACGAATCTCCTGGCTCTGAATGCCGCCGTCGAAGCGGCGCGTGCCGGTACGCACGGAAAGGGCTTTGCGGTGGTTGCGGAGGAAGTGCGCAATCTCGCCTCGCGGAGTGCCAAGGCGGCCAAGGAAACGAATC
>WRMR01000493.1 GCA_009776995.1 Planctomycetaceae bacterium
TTACGATGTTTCAAAACAAAAATTACATGGATCAAAACACTCAAAGCCCTAACCAGTTGATGCTGTTCGATTTATGATGGGACAGTAGTGATATTTAATCAACAATGCCGTTGTTACACGGTTTCTGGCGAAATCAGTAACGGCGGTCTTAACCAATTCTACTTCAATAATATGAAGCCATTGGCGGAAATGTCGATTGAAGGTTTTTCTGCATTGGGGTCGCAGAAATTGAGCGATGTCATGGCAAAGGCAGTTGAGTTATATCAGGATTACAAGCAGGTTTTAGATGGTTATAACGATGGAACGGTTGAAAGTTTTTCAGCCTCATATGCAAGAGAAAATTTTTGACGAACTGGAGAAAGTTTTCTTCGAACATGAGCTTTCTCACAGTGATTATATTACGTATATTCGGCAAAATGCCGATAGTTTTGGCGATTAAATGTGAACCGGAGTTCCCTTGCCCTGACAGGGCGGCGATGATTTTTAGCGCGCAACCGTAACCCAGGGCGGCGGCGAGTACGCCTTGCCCTGGGCTGTTATGTTCCGTCCTTACAGGCCGAAGACATGCCCTTACAGGGCAAAGATTTTGATTAGTGAGACCATGAGATGAGATTATCATTCGGTCAGGAGTTCAAGCAGGAGCAGCGGACGATCCTCACGCAGCGGATGATCCAGTCGATGGAGATTCTGCAACTGCCGTTACAACAGCTTGAAGAACGCATTGAGCAGGAAATGGAGCAGAATCCGGTTCTCGAAATGCACGAGGACGAGCCGGACGAGTCCTCCGATTCGTATGACACTCAGGCGGACGAAGATGCCGAATCACGTTTCGAGCGGGAAGACGAACTGCCTCAGGGTGATTCGACCGACGGGCATGAGGATTTTCAAATCGCCGATGATTTCGCGTCAGCTTACAGTGACACCATCAATGAGCAGCCGGCCCGGTCGCAAAACTGGCTCGAACAACAGGCCGACCTTCACCATGACGCGATGGCCAATCTGCAAATGCACGCGATGACTTTGCAGGATTATCTGACCGAACAATTGAGTTGGTTTGACGTCTCGCCGGAATTGCGGGAAATGACCGAGCGCATCATTTCCAATCTCGATGGCAACGGGTATCTGCTCACAGGCATCAACGACATTCTCGGCATGAAAGCCACTGCGGACGACCGCGAGTTGGCCAAACAAAGCTGGCAACTCGTGCGGAAGCTTGATCCGCCCGGCGTGGGGGCACGAAATCTGAAAGACTGCCTCATGCTGCAACTGCGGCACGAAATGCCGTATTTCGACGTCATGCGGACGGTCATTGCCGATCATCTGGAGGACGTGGAAAAAAACCGGTTGCCGCAGATCGCGAAAAAGACCGGCTTTTCGATTGCCGACATTCGTGAGGCGATTGCGGAAATCCGGCGTCTGAATCCGCGTCCGGGTGCCGCTTTCAATGAGCAGACCGCCGCTTATGTTGTGCCGGACGTGTTCGTTGACAAAGACGATGACGGCTGTTACGTCGTGCGGCTCGACGAGGGACGCACCCCCCGACTGCACATCAGCAACTATTACCGCGATTTGATGAAGCACCGCGACACGACCAAGGAAACCCGGGATTATATCAAGCAAAAGGTCGGCTCGGCGCAATGGTTAATTGATTCCATACAACAGCGGAGGACAACATTAACCCGCGTATCGCAGGCGATTGTCGATCACCAGACAGAGTTTCTCGAATACGGCCCGGCGTCGATCAAGCCGTTGAAAATGCAGCAAATCGCCGACAAGGTGGGTGTGCATGTCACGACCGTTTCACGTGCCGTTGATGACAAATGGATTCAAACGCCGCAGGGCATCTTTCCGCTGAAACGCTTTTTCAGCAGTTCGGTCGCGGCATCGGACGGCGAAGAGGAAGTGGCCCAGGACGCGGTGCGGCTGAAATTGCAGGAAATCATCGACCGCGAGGACAAATCGAAGCCGCTCAACGACGAGGAACTCATGAAAGCATTGCAGGCCGAAGGCGTCAGCGTCGCGCGGCGCACGGTCGTCAAATACCGCCAGTTGATGAACATTCCGAACTCCCGCGAACGACGCGTTTGGTCGTAAGTGGCCGCGCAATATTAACGCGAACATTCCATCGGAGCCGCGAGAGTTATCGAGCGGAATGGCCGCTCCGTGACCATCGCGGCTCTGATGGAACGAACAACGGTTTTTTGCGTGAATTCTGAGTGGCCGGAGTTCACAACGTGAGCAAGACCTGACGGACATACCGTGACCACCCTGACATCGTCACACGGTCTCAGTATTTTTGACAGTCAGGATGGTGACGTTCGTGCCGGTAATGGTTTCCTGGGTTTGCGTGGCGAAAAGCTCGGAAATTTGCGCGGCATCACCCTTCATGGCGGGCATGAGCTTCTCCCGGAAGAATGCCCGCGAGTACAAGGCACCCAGCAACCGGTCGTTGCCATGATGTGCATCGTCCGGCAGGTGAATTGCGATGAGGCAATCCCCGGGTGCCATCTGCAAAGTATAAAAACCGCCCAATTCGGGTTTCGCGTTCCGAAGGTTGCCATCAATCCGGCATATCTCCGGGAGCCCGCCGTTGTCGATGCTGCTTGCAAGATAATGGAACAACACGAATGAACCACTGGATGAGATCCGCAGTTGTGATTTCGATTTGTCGAGAAGACCGTAAAACATCTGAAACGGTTTTTTTTCCGCCTGTTGCGAAAATGCGATGTCTTCCAGTTCCCGAACCGCATGCCGGGCCGAACATTTGTAGCGTCCCAGATTTTTGATTTCCGTCTGCAACATGACCATGCGCATTTGCGCTTCGACACTGGGCATGTTTTCCGCCGTCGAAACGATCGTACACAAGGATTTGTCCGGTGCGATGGTTTGCCAATCGTAAAACGTGGCCGCAAGCGGTTTGGAATGGCACAACGCACCGGCAATCTGCCAGAAATCATCCGGCTTGACCGCCGCACGCGGAAGCTGGGTTTGCAGAAAATGCTCCGCGTCGGTGAGTTGCCGCTTGAGAATCATGCCGTCATGTCCCTCGCGGAGCAAGGTGATGCGTTCCAGCTCAATGGCAATATGTCCGGCGATGATTTCGAGCAGGTTGACCGCAACGGGATCAAAATCAACCCGCGAATTGGCAAAACACCAGAGCGTTCCGTGGATGGTCGTCGAGGAGGCAACCGGGACACAAATGGAGGCAGGGAAGTTTTCCGGCATGTTCCAGCGTTCTGCCAGGAATTCGCCTTCATGGAAAATCATGGCGTGGCCGAGCATCGCTTCGAGATCGGCCAGGGCGGTGGCAAGCGGACGGGGCGGATCAATGAGACGCTCTTCCGGGAGTCCCCAGATTGATCTCAGTTTCAGAAGAGACGTCTCATGATCCAACAGAGAGAGAGC
>WRMR01000494.1 GCA_009776995.1 Planctomycetaceae bacterium
GGCTTACGCCACGGGCTCTGTGAACGTTGAACTTCGTGAACGTTGAACTTCTTATCTTCCAGCACAGTAACATCAAGACTCCTCTCAAACTTTTACACACCGCAAAGATTAGAAAAGATTAGGGCGTGTTTACACTTGTAAATTTGGGGGACTTGGGCAAGAAAATGCGCAAAATAGACAAATGGTCGGCAACCAAAAGTTTTTGATTTCCCGAAAAAAGGTGTCATTTTGAGCAATACGTCCCAAAAAATCTGTAGTATCAATACACCCTAGTGCCTTGTGCCATTTTGATTTTGGGGTGTTCATGAAAGCCGGGAACGGAGCGCAGCGCAGTGATCGGATCAACCGGTGTGCCATCCGGTCGCTGCGCGTTGCTACGCTCCCGGCTTTCATCCTTATCCCCAAATTATAATGTAACAAGGCACCAGAGGGAAACAATAAACGTGTCGACGGACTGGTAGTAGAAGAAGGGTACCTGACTAATCCGCCGCAGTTCCTTTACGGGAAGCGTTTGAGTAACTGCTCGGAGTTTTTCCTGTGATTTTCTTAAAGACGGTCGCAAAATACTGGCTTGTGGTAAAACCGCAATCCAGGGCTATGTCCATGATTGACCGCTGCGGATCACGTTCCATGATGGACAAAGCATGCTGTATTCGGCAATGATTGAGAAAATGGGAAGGGGACATATTGGTCAATTTTCGGCAACATTGCGTAAAATGGGACTCGCTCATAGAGCACAATTGAGCCATCTCTTTGACAGACCATTCTTTTTCGAGCAGATGGGGAATGCTTTTCAGGTCATCCCAAAAAAGTTTGACCGTATGGAGAGCCGGCGGAAGGACCGAAACCGCTGTATCCTTCCCCGGCTTTTTAGCATCCCGCAAGAATGTCAGCAGCAGCAGGAGCAATTCATTGACGGTAACCGCGATCCGTGAAAACCGGCTTTCCTCTTTGACGCTTTGAACGGCATGAAAGAGTTGTTCCCAGCAGTTCACCATTTTGCTATTCGCAAGATAAACGGGCTGCGAATTATAAAGGAGAAGCCTTGTCAATTCATCCAAATCTTGCTTCGTCAGAACGATCCAGTGGGGCCACGACCATTGCTGGTCAGCACTATGGATTTTTTGGTCGAAGATCAACCACATGAAAGTCCCCGCATCAACAAAGGGAGTCCCGACTCGGTGCAACTGCCAGGGACCACAAATCGTCATGTTATGGGGAAGCAGTGTCTGAGAATGACTGGCGGTAGCGAACTCAACGGCTCCGCTCCGAAGAAAGGAAAGTTCCAGTCCTTCGTTTCGATGCCAGTCGAGTCCCCAATCTTGCTTGCGTTCGGCATTCCAATATCCTACTGAAAGCAGACCGGGAAGAATGTGTCGGGGCATCCGTACACCGGGATAATGTCCGTGAGTAAACGCTTTCATGGTCAGCGTTTTCCGAGCCACGGCATCACACAATGCCGAGCATGTGTCCGCTCGATAAATATCGCTGCCAGATTGGAAAGTTGGAAGTTTCGACATAAAACCATCAATAGACATGCTCCACACCCCCCAATCGCCATTCTTGCGAAAGCGGGAACCCAATGTGTAACAAACCTAGTGCGTCGCCATGCCTAATTTCGTAGATGAAAGCCGGGAACGGAGCGCAGCGTAGTGACCGGATCAACCGGTGTGCCATCCGGTCGCTGCGCGTTGCTACGCTCCCGGCTTTCATTGTCTCTCCACAATTTTAAGTATGGCAGGGTACTAGTGTAACAGGGTTCACACCTTTCGTCCAGTTTCCTGCTTTCACAGGAATGACGGGTTGCGGAACAGGTCTCGTCATCTTGAGTCTAACTCGAAATTGTGGACTACTGTGCCAGAGGCAGGAACCTCCGCAGTCAAACCCGAATACGAGGCAACTTCATACTTCCTCGGAATATGGTAGATAAAATTCATACGCATCGGACCGCCTGTCGATGTCAGCGACATCTCGTAATTGGTCCTTTCCTCGATCGTCATGGTCGAAGTGTCTTGCCTCGGCGGTCCATCGGTCTCTTTTTTCACGATCGCAACGATATAGGAACCCTTGGGGATCCCCTGGAGCATTTTTGCACCGCCATGAAGCGTTTGCAAAGAATAAACCCCCTCTGCATTGGTCATAGCACTGGCAAAAACAGAGGCGTTCTCCGCCGAAGTAAACGTCACAGTCGCCCCTTCAACCTCTTTTCCGTCGAGGGTCACTTTTCCGGTAACGCGTGTCAATTTTTCTCCGCAACCGAGGCAAAGCATCGACACGACACAAACGAATGTAAAAAACGGATATTTCATGATATTAAATGGTGGATGAGTGGAATGGTGGATGAACAGGTTGTAGGGCGTATTCCAAATTAGTCTGGACCCGCCTCCGTCATTTCCGGCGCAAGCCGGAATCCAGAAGAATGAGCCTTCTGTCTGGATTCCGGCTTACGCCGGAATGACGATTAAGAGGGTTAGAAAAAAGGTCTCTCATTTTCTAACCCCTCTCATTGCTAAAGTGATGCCGTTTCGCGCCCTTGCGACGAGCCAAGTGCCCCCCAGACCCCATAAATGGATGGTCCTTTATAATGTTGTGTTTGGTTGTCCTTGTGCCCTGTATATCCATAATCTCCACTAGGCAATTTATCGAGATTTTGCGTATTGATCGTTTCCGTGATAAAACGGACTGATCCATCTACGAAACAACCATTGACACCGCCGGTATGGAAACTCGAAGCACTTAGGATTGCCTGATTCCAAACATTTTGACCGCCGTTGGGACTATTCGGCGGCAAGATGGTGTTGAATACCGCTAAATTGGCAGTTGCATCCATCCAAACGCGACCCGCAGTATATTGGTCTTCATAATTGGACAAAATTCGCCCGTTAGCGACATTGTTGAAAATCTGAATCGGCGGATGCCAATAACCATTGTGATCTTTTGAAAATCCCCCTTTGCTCAGAGAGGGATTGGAGAGCGCATAAGCCACTTCGGAAAGGGCAATCGTATTGGTCGTTCCATCCGCGATTGTCGTGAACGTAACAACTCCCGCTCCCGCATTAGGATCGGGGTGTCCAATATACCGTGTACCGGAAGTACCAAATCCACGATCTCCGGGGTAATCCCACTCGTACCACGGGATGTCTCCACGGCTCATGCGGTAGGTCAACGGACCCGCTTCTTCCGTGCTCGCTCTCTGAGGAGCGTTGGACGAAGGGCAAATGTAACTGGCAATCGCCGTCCTGTACACCGGATGCGGCTGAACCATCGTGTTCCCGCTGAAGTAAAATGCCGGGAACGGGAAGGGATAATCCATGCCGCTGGGAACTTCCGATCCGTCTTCAAAATGCCGATTCGACTTAATCGCATCATAGAGTGCTGCCTGCTCCACGTACCGAAAGATCAC
>WRMR01000495.1 GCA_009776995.1 Planctomycetaceae bacterium
AATTCCGTTACATCGGCGGCGGCTTGTTCAAAGACATGCTTCCCACCGCCGAGTTTGATGCCGCCATGCGCCGCACGTTGATCGACTGTTGCAAATTCGACTGGAGTAAAATCTCGCCGGCGATCTTTGGCGCGATGTTCCAGGGGATCATGAACAGGGACCTGCGGCGTGAGATCGGGGCGCATTACACGAGCGAAGGAAATATTCTGAAGTTGATTAACCCTCTCTTTAGGGATGAATTGTGGAAAGAGTTTGAGCGGGTGAAAATCAACGAAAAACAGCTTGACCAGTTTCATGATCAAATCGCAAAGCTCAAATTTCTTGACCCGGCCTGCGGTTGCGGGAATTTTTTGATGCTTGCCTACCGGGAATTGCGAATTCTGGAACTTGAAATCCTGAAAATGAAAATCGGCCGCACACGCCAAAAGCGGCTTGACGTTTCCCTGTTGTTAAAAGTGAGCGTCGATCAGTTTTACGGCATTGAAATTGAGGATTTTCCCTGCGAGGTTGCGCGTGTGGGGATGTGGCTGGTCGATCATCAGATGAACCTGCTTGTGGCGGAACAATTCGGGCAGTATTACGTCCGCCTGCCGCTGACACAGAGTGCAACCATTGTGCATGGGAACGCCTTGCGGATTGACTGGGAAAGCATCGTGCCGAAAGAATATCTGAGTTTTATCATGGGCAACCCGCCGTATGTGGGGTATTCTTTTCAAAAAACGCAGCAGAAAGAGGATATTCTGTCGGTTTATCTTGACGCAAACGGCAAACCGTTGAAAACCGCCGGAAAGATTGATTATGTCGCGGCGTGGTATTACAAAGCGTCAAAAATGATGGTGGGCACGCGAATCCGCACTGCGTTCGTTTCAACAAATTCCATCACACAAGGGGAACAGGTTGCCGCCGTTTGGAAACCGCTATTTGAATTGTTCGACACTCATATTGACTTTGCCTATCAAAGATTCAAGTGGACTAACGAGGCCAAAGGCAAAGCGGCTGTGCATTGTGTGATTATCGGGTTCAGCACAGAACACGACAGGGACAAGGTGATTTATGAAGGTGAAGAAAAGGTTGTTGCAAAGAATATCAGCCCCTATCTTGTGGCCGGACCGAACATTTTGATTGAGAGCCGCAAAAAACCACTTTGCGATGTGCCGGAAATGAGCATCGGCAATCGTCCTGCCGATGGCGGCCATTTAATCATTGAAGGCAATGAATACGCTCAATTTGTCGAGCAAGAACCTGGCGCAAAACCATATATCAGGCAACTGGTCGGTGCTGAGGATTATATCAATAACATCAAACGGTATTGCCTGTGGCTTGTTGATGTTGCTCCTTCCGAAATTCGTAAAATGCCAAAAATAATGGAGCGAATTCAATTATGCAAACTCGACAGACTCAACAGCAGGGACGAAGGACGACGTAAACTGGCTGATTCTCCCGCGTTATTCCGCGAGGCTTTTAACCCGGAAAAGTTTTTGCTGATTCCTCGCGTTTCTTCCGAAAAACGGCGGTATATCCCCTTTGGTTTTTTGGATAAAAATTTCATTCCTCACGATACCGCTCTCATGATCCCGTACGCGACGCTGTACCACTTCGGCGTTTTGACGTCGAGTGTTCACATGGCCTGGATGCGACAGATATGCGGTCGTCTCGAGATTGATTATCGCTACTCCAAGGACATCGTTTACAACAATTTCCCCTGGCCGGAGGCGACGGATGCTCAGAAGGCGAATATTGAAATACTGGCACAAGGCGTTCTTGACGCACGGGCAAAATTTCCCGGGAGTTCACTTGCCGATTTGTACGACCCGCTGACGATGCCGCCGGAATTGCTGAAAGCCCACCAAGCCCTTGACCATGCGGTGATGAAGCTGTACGGTTTCGGCAAGGACGCAACCGAAGCGGGTATTGTTGCAAAGCTGATGGTGAGGTATCAGGAATTGACAGGTTGACATTCATGCCAAAAGCCATCGTATTATTTTCCGGCGGGTTGGACAGTCTTGTGACGACCTTGATGCTCCGGCGGCTCGGCATCGAAGTGGTTGCGTTGAACATCGTCACGCCGTTGCATGATGTGTCGCAAGCGGCAATGGCTCGTGCCGAAGCGTTCGGACTAACCCTGCGTGTTCGGCGTGTTGATGAGAGCTATGCCGGTTTGATTGCGCACCCGAAATGGGGCTACGGTTCGGCGGTTAATCCCTGCATCGACTGCCGCGTTGCCATGTTGAAAATCGCCCGGCAGGTGATGCGGGAGGAACAGGCCGATTTTATCGCGACCGGCGAAGTGATCGGGCAGCGGCCGAACAGCCAGAAAATGCACCAGCTTGCGTTGATCGCGAAAGAAGCCGGCGTGACCGATTGCCTTGTCCGGCCGCTTTCCGCGCGGGCAATGAATCCGAGCCGGGTCGAACGGGACGGATTGCTCGACCGCGAACAGTTGCACGCTTTGACAGGCCGCGGCCGCACGAAACTCATGCAGTTGGCCGAAGAACTCGGTGTTCGTGACATTCCACAACCGGCGTCGGGTTGTCTGCTCTGCGAAAAAACCTTTGCCCCGCGCGTGCGCGACGTGTTGCGGCACAACCTGAATCCGGCCAACTGGCATTTTGAGGTGTTGCCTTTTGGTCGTGTTGTGCGCATTGACGCAAACACTCAATGCGTGGTCGCCCGGAACATTGACGATTGCCGTAACCTGGTGCGATTGTTCGAACAGGACGACCGACCGGGTGCGGCACTGCTCGAACCGGATAGCTTCACCGGACCTGCGGCACTGCTGATCGGTGACAGTTACAATGCAGAACACGAAAGCGTCGCGGGTGGTCAGGTGTTGCGGTTTTCCAACCCGAACCGTTACGATCCGGCCAACGCTTTCGTGCGGTTCCGCGACGCCACACGAGACGAACGCCGACAGGTTTTCCCCGATCCCGACGCAAGCGAGTACAAACATTTTTAGAACGCAAAGATGATCGCCGTGTCACCCTGTGCAGAAAAAGGCAGTGTTCGCCGTGTCACTCTGTGACGCGCAGAAAAAACAAAGCGATTACGCCACGGCAATAGCGGAGCGGTCGCAATAAGGAAATCATCAGAATGCAACTTTCGCGCGATGAAATCAGGCAAAGGGCGGTTGCCTTTTCCGAACGGTGGCAGGGTATGCAGAGCGAGAAATCCGAGGGGCAAAGTTTTGTTCGCGATTTTCTCGCGGTGTTCGGCATTGGGGACGCCGCTGCCGTGGGGACCTTTGAGAAACCCAGCGGGAGCGGGTTCGCCGACTATCTTTTGCCGAAAACCATTGCCATCGAAATGAAATCGAAGGGCAAAAACCTCGATGACGCTTATCAGCAATTGCTGGAATACGTGGTTT
>WRMR01000496.1 GCA_009776995.1 Planctomycetaceae bacterium
GACAGCGCACCGGCGGTCGCCATCGCCTTCATGCCCATACCGCTGAGTTGTTGACTCCATGCGTCCATGCGCTTGTTGATGGCGAGAAGCCCTTGCTGTAATTTACTGTCGTCGGTGAAGACCTCAACGAAGGCGCGACCGGCACGAATGTCACCTTGAGAAGGCATGGTGTTTTCCTTTGGAAAACGGCTTCGGGCTCCAGACTTCGGGCTTCAGGTTTTGTGTATTTCCTGAAGCCTGATGCCCGAAGCCTGAAGCCTACTTGGGTAAAAAGATTTTGAGAACATGGATGCCAAGCGGATTGGGAAGCAGATCATCTTCCTTTTTGCGTTTTTCCCGCTGAAGAAAAGGGTGGAAGTCGGATGGCTTGCTTGCCGTGTCGCGTTTGCCGAACGTCATGCGGTTGTCGATCATGGCCAGCAGGTGTGCCGTGTGATTCCACGCTTCGCGCTGCTTGCCGTCGGCCATCGCGTCTAATTCACGGAGGGTGAGGCGGCTTGGATCAACCCCGACGATTCCAGCGAGTTCATAGAGATTTCGCCAAAGAGTTTGAGAATCTCGTCGGCCTTCGCATCCATGTCCGTCAGTTCGAGTTTCAGGAGGCTCTTCTCGCGAAGGAGGCCGATCATCTCGTTGCCCTTTTTGATCAACCGGTCGACCGCTTGCCGCTCCTCCGGCGTCGGGAAAAAACTTTTGAGTTCCTCAATGAGCGTGTTTTTTGCCGCTCCGAGGCAATCACCCGCCATGCCTTCACCGAACTGCTCGTCGCTGATGTTTTTTGCGTCGGCCTGCGGCTTGCACAGGCAATACAAAACGTCAACCAGAAAGATCGGGTCGGCCAGCAATCGTGGTAGCGTTGTTTGTACATCCAGCAAGTCGGCGTTGAGCAAGTCACGTACCTTTTTGATTGCCGCAACGTTGATGGTGAGTTCCCATGATTCGTTTTTGATGTCTTTGAAAATTTTCATGCAATATGTCCTTGTAAAGTAGTTAAGAGTGAATAGTGAATGGCGAAAAGTTGAAACTGAAGTATTATTCACTCTTCACTATTCGTTATTCACTATTTATGGCGTTCCGGTTGTTACGGTGAACCACGACGGTTTGACTGCGCCATACGTTGGTTTGAGCGAGACGTTGGCAATCAGCGCACCGTCAAGCTGCTCGTCCCGTGAAAACTTGAAGATACCGCAGACGGCACGCAGGCCTTGCGAACCATTCGTTTTCACGTCACCGTCGAGAAAGAGGAATTCAAGGTTGGTATCGTTGAGAAAGGCGTCAAGGAGTTTGCCGAACAAAGAATCGTCGGTATCCCACACGGCCTCGGTGTCGATACTCGCCTCCTTGAGCGTCGGCAATACCTCCTTCCATCCTTTCGCGCCGCGCGTTGTGACATCGGCCTCTCCCTTTTCGAGATTAAGCGTGACGTTGCGAATGATGCTGATCTCCGTCCATGTCGGAGTCGTCCCGGTTCCTGTGTTGATGTAGGCTTTTGCCTGGTAGCCCAATGGGATTTTGGCCATGTACTTTTTCCTTTGCTAACTGTTTTTGATTGAATTCCGCCAACCAGACGGAAGGTACGGTTGTGCTTTGATGAGTGCCGGGCCCATGAAAGGGCGAGGCGGGTATTTGGGATTGTCGCCGTAAATGGCGGCGATGGCTTCATCATCTTCCAAGCGTTCGGCGATCAACATGGCTTCCGCGTCGGCGGCAATAGCCTTTGACTTCGCCACCATATTGGCAGTGGATAGCTTGGCAAAATAAACCCGCGACAAGACCCGCTGGTTGCGACGTTTCACCAGACGCAACGGGCCGATTTCAATGGGGCCGTGTCCGCCGATTTGGAGCTTCCAGTTGTTGCGATACTTCGTTGTCCGCTTCTTCTTTTTCGGAGTGCCGCCAAATTCATGTAAATTGGCCACCATGCCGATTTCCGAAAGCGTTGCTCCAACCACCACATCCTTATCCGTCGCTGCAAAACGAATGGATCGCTTGAGCGCGCCCGTATGCGTGAACGGCGGAGTCCCCGGTTTGGAATGCGCTTTCGGATTCTTCTTGCGACGGATCGAATTTCGGGCAATGCGATAGATCATGCGCCCGGCCTGCTGGTACGTCTTGATCTCGGCACGACCGGCGGCGCGTTTGACCTTCTGCGTGGTCATCTTCGTCTTGGCACGATACTTGATCATGGCGAGATGCTTTCAACACAAAGAAAGGTGAGCGTTATCAAACTTGTGAATTGCCGCCATTTTTCGTAATGCTCTTGTGCGTAGATCGGGTCGTTCTGTGCCTTGAGGCAAAGAGCATCGCCCAGCGGCTTGCTGTCAAACAGTTTTAGCAATTTTTCGACGAGATCGCAAAGCGGGTCAAGTTCGGCGGCGTCCCCTTGACAAGCTCTTCCGCTTTGACATACTTTCCATTTTGTAGCATGAATGGGTGATCATGCGTCACAACGAAAGTGCCGATATTTGTCGTGACTCGAACACACTTTTTGACACCGGAATACCATGCCTTGGCTTTTTTCACCGCCATTCGCCCCAGCCGCTTGGAATACGAAAGAGTCAGGAAATCCTTGTCAATCAGATCACGTGCCGTCGTAATACCGTCCGTGGTATAAACTTTTT
This sequence comes from Planctomycetaceae bacterium, assembly GCA_009776995.1. GTDB lineage: Bacteria > Planctomycetota > Planctomycetia > Pirellulales > Thermoguttaceae > WRMR01. Next base: position 2,622 of record WRMR01000496.1, read on the forward strand.
GATCAAACGTCAAACAAGCGTGTGCCCATGACCCTGAAACGGTTGCCACCTTGATGCCGTTCTTGTCAATGGTCGAACCCGAAACGGCGTTCGAATTGCCGACTGCCACCGACAAGCCCGCCGCACAACACGCAAAAATCTCGTTGCACAGGGTGTCGCCGCGAAAATCAAGGAACATGATCGCCGACTGATACATCGCCGCGTCGTCGAGAAATTGCTTGTAATTCGACGGCATGGCAAGGTTGTTCGTACCGACCAAGCGTTCGATGAAGTGACCGATTTGATTCGCTCCCTTCGCCATTTCAGAGACGCTTTGGCCACCACGCAACGAACCACCCTTTGTGATCGCCCACGTCACCACCGGGTTGATCGGGCAATACTTCAATGGCGCGCCACGGGCGATCCAGTACAGCGTTGACGAATGATGCGCGAATGCATCCGCATGCCCCATGCAAGAACCGAGGGATTGTTGCGACCAGTAAAGCCGGTTGGATTCCTTGTATTTCGCGTCGATGTGATTCAAAACCTGCCAGGGCAAGGTACAGGTGATGCGCTCGCTGACGAGCTTTTCGTTTTCACGGATTTGATCGTTGCGCCATGCGACAAAGTCCTGATCGTACTTGAGAACCGGCATCTGGCCGGATTCCCAAAGCGTGTTGAACGCAACGGCGGCGGACTGCAGCGTTTCAATAACCTCGGCGGCATAATCGTCCATCGGTATGCAACCGTGCGTCAACA